>NZ_CP072348.1:1652500-1913733 GCF_018127925.1 Prevotella melaninogenica
AGAAATATCAGGTGGTTATTGCGGCGGGGTCCCACCTCTTCCCATTCCGAATAGAGAAGTTAAGCCCGTTTGCGCCGATGGTACTGCAATGCAATGCGGGAGAGTAGGTGGCCGCCTTCTTTTATGAGAGCCTTGAAGATAAATCTTCAGGGCTCTTTTTTTGTTGATAGGAGGTGATGTTGTTGGGTGATGAGTGTTGGGTGTTGATGAAGTGTTGAGAGGAGGGGGAATGGGATATTATATTGGGCTAATGAGGGGTCAGTCCTAAAACCCAGTTGCAAGTCTACCCTCTTAAGCACATAATTTCATAAGTATTTATTACCTTTGCATCATGAAGAGTCACCAATTATTACGTTGCATCTTTCCAGATGTACTTGCCGACTACTTTGATGTGGTCGATATTCAAGAGAGTGTTTCTCAGTTTGATTTTTGGCTTGACGAGCGTAATTTTATGGAAAAGTCAGACCATAAGTTAGGCACCGTAAGCAGTTATGGTTTTACCAGCGAGCGTGTTATTCAGGACTTCCCCCTTCGTGGCAAAGCAGTTTACCTCCATGTTCGCCGTCGCAAATGGCGTGACAGTTCCAACGGAGAGATATTTACTTATTCATATGATGATTTGACGGCTGAGGGCAGTAAACTATCCCCCGAGTTCGTTTCTTTTTTAAAAGAATAGAATTGAGTCCACTGCAGAGAGCATCGCAAGTATCGGTGCTCACTATGGCGTAAATGGCAAGCTGTTATCCACACAGTACAAGGAACATCTCAGTGATTATCGTAGCTGGGATCAGTTAGATCATGCTCAAGACTGGCTATTGTTTGAAGACAACATAGGAGAGAATCTAAGTATTGATGAGACCTGTCTAAGTAGTGGCGAGGTTTATACTTTTCTGACCAACAAGGCGGGAAAGGGCAGAAAAGGGACTTTGGTAGCTGTGGTTAAAGGGACCAAGGCTGAGGACGTCATCCAAATTCTCAAGACGATAAACCTTTCTAAACGGGAGACTGTCAAAGAGATAACACTCGATTTATCATCTTCTATGATGCGTATAGCCCGCTCTGTTTTTCCCAAAGCACTTATTACCAATGACAGATTTCATGTACAGAAACTATATTATGATGCTCTGGATGACATGCGTATCGCTTACCGATGGATGGCAAGAGATAAAGAGAATGAGGAGATAAAAGAAGCTAAAAGTAAGGGAAAGGAATATATACCATTTAGATACAGCAATGGTGACACGCGTAAGCAGTTGCTCGCCAGAGCAAAGTTCATATTGACCAAGCACAAGACCAAGTGGACTGAAACACAGAAAGGTAGGGCACAAATCATCTTTGAACATTATCCGACACTGAAAAAGGCATATGACTTGGCTATGAAACTTACCGATATTTATAACATCAAGAGCATCAAGGATGCTGCAAGGCTGAAGCTGGCAAAATGGTTTAATGAGGTTGAAGAGCTGGGAGTGGACAATTTCTACACAGTGATTGACACGTTTGAAAATCATTATCAAACCATACTCAATTTCTTTGTAAACAGAGCTACGAATGCAAATGCCGAGTCATTCAATGCTAAGGTTAAGGCATTCAGGGCACAGTTCAGAGGAGTCACAGATATTCCTTTCTTTTTATATAGGCTTATGAAATTGTGTGCTTAAGAGGATAGGCTTGCAACTGGGTTTTAGGACTGACCCCTAATGAGGCTAATTGGCATAATAGGGCTAATTCATTTATTTAATAAGGCTAATTAGACAAATAGATTTGATAGGGCAAATAGGCAGTAGGTTTAGTAAGTAGTGTTAAGGATGTTTAGAGATAATATTTAACGAGATAAATCGTTAGTATTTGGAGATTAATGATAATAAGAGGTAAGTCTTATCTTTAAAGGTATAAAAAGGAAGAACAATGATAGAAAGGAATAGTAATAAGGTCTTGGTGTCTGATTTGGATGTTGAGGATAGAATTAAGGGTGGGGATAATAATATCTCTTTTGATAAGTCTGAAACTATAAATAATGCTGAGGATACTATAGAAAGCCGTGAGGAGTCTATGAATAGTTATAAAGAGCCTTTAAATAGCAGAAAAGAACGACGGAGACAAAGAAGAGAGAAGAGAATTCAGGGATTAAAGGAGTCGAGGTCGTTTTGGCTTATTAGTACGATAACGAAATGGGCAGATAAGTATTTTTTAGATGCACTCCTTGGTTTTATTCCATCTGTTGGTGACCTCGTTTCTTCTGCTTTTGGTCTTCCTTTTATATATGTTTCTTTGGTAAAGGTGAGGTCAATCCCACTTACTTTAGCCATTATATATAACTATTTAGTAGATATACTTTTGGGAAGTATTCCTTTCTTTATAGGCGATGCTATCGATTTTTTCAGTAAGGCACACGTAAAGAATTTAAACTTGATTACACGCTATGTAGAAGGAGATAAGAAAACTATACGGAAAGTGAGGTCAAAGGCTTTGGTAACAGCGATTCTTATTATTCTTCTTAGTGTATTTATCTATTTTGTCTTCAGATTATTGATAGGCGTAACAGAATGGACTTGGAGCTTACTAGTGGCAATGTTTAATTGGCTAATAGCCTTATTAAATGGTTTATATAGCTAAATAGACGTTTTCGTTTGATATGCTGTTTTAATGCAACAGTTTATATTTTACAATTTATTTTCATGATTTTTTTTCATGGAAAGAAGTAATAAATCCTCGCAATGATAGCTCAATTATCATTGTGAGGATTGTTTATTTATACGTATATATCTCCACTGCGTTTTATAGCATATTTTTGATGCTTCCGTTAAATGCATAGATTAGAAATAGAATAAAGGCTTATACATTTGAGATGATCTTACAGGGGAGAGATAAGCTACAAGATATAATACAAAAAAGGCAAATTAATAATCTGTCTATCCATTAGCATGTCTTTCCGTCTTCTGCAAGCAACTTGTTCCCTTATCTATTGATGTTTGTAAATTGTTTTCATGTAAGTCAAAACCAACACATGCTCTTTTGGCTTCTAAAAGACGCCTAATTGACTTGCAGAAGATGCCCTTTAAGGTCCTTACTAACGCCCTTTTGAAGTCCAATTAAGCATCTTTTCTTGCATGACTTCATAAGTATTTGATTTCCTGTTGGTTGTAAACTTGCTTTTTACACGTGTTTTTGCCTTTACTTATAGCTGTTTTCTTTGAAATTATGTAATGATTTTTTAAGTCTTATCTGCATATTTTCGAAGTAGTAATAAAGAAAAGATTTTTAGTGTTGGAGGGTGATAATAGAATAGACAGTTGACATTCTTGGCTATGCTTTTGTTTAATGAATAACTTTGGTTCTTCCGTTAAAACTATATGAAAAGCATCTAAGCATTTAACGGGAAAATCATATTTTTATCTTTAAAATCTTATTATTATAGGAAATTATATTGTTTTCTCCTCAATATTTAATACTTTTGTAAAAGACTAAATCTATGTAGAAGGATGGTATGATGTTGAGGATATGATACCTGAATACTACTTAAATTAAAACTATAAATTAGATGATTATGAAAAAGTCATTGTTGTATCTGCTCGCTTTACCAGTACTTATGTTGTTATTGGCAAGCTGTCATAGTGAAGAGGACGATTTTATTGATAGACCAGATCCGAAGAGTCTTATTATCAAAGGTGTTGCCAGAACTTCAGGAGGTCAGCCGTTGCCAAACATAGAAGTGAAGTTGGATTTTAGAGAAGCATCTTTGGTTGCTACTAAGGTACGCCATAAGGCAAAGGCTACGACTGATAAAGATGGCAGCTATATTATGTTCTTCAATTTAAGTGATGAAGAATTTAAGCATTTGACCACTTTTGTCGGAGATGTTAGTGTCTCATACAATTTGCAACTTACATTAGATTTGAATAAATTAGATGATAAAGAATATCTTTTACCTTCAGATGATTCAGCGGTGCGTGATCCGAAAGAAAAGAAGCTTTTCTACTACGCTTATAGACCACAAGGAAAGTTACAACTCGGAAAGGTTTACGAAGAAAACATATTTATCCCTCGCAAGGAGCTGATGAATGTAAGGGTAGAAAGCAATGGGACAATAAACGAAAAGGATAAGTTTGCTGTTAGGAATAGGATTAAGTATGGTTTGGAAAGTCAGATGCCTGATCAGTTCGATACTGAAGGTGGACTGGTTGATTTCTACAGACCAGTAAAATTGAAGAATACTCATAGTCAACTTATTCAGATTACTTGTGCCATAGCAGAAGGAAGTAAGATTGCTTTGTACCGTATTCCAGAAGGAGAGTATAATTATAAGCAGTTCTCATCAGAGGTTGAAGTGCCTGTGACGTCGTCAGGAGGAGAGTTGATACTTAGGACTTATTAGGTTTATCTTCGGTGCCTGTTATAGTTTTAGCTTGTTTTTTTATTGATATAGAAACAAATATAGGGACTAATTTCTTAGTCCCTATCATTTTTTATTTACTTAATGTAGAATATTATTTCCTTTGGAATCTTAACCCATTTGTTATTGACCACAATCTTCATTGTGCTACCCTCGATTCGTGTTAGCGTGTATGTACCATTAGAATTACGCTTAAGTTCGGCTTTGAGATCTTCACTACCATAGTCATTGATGATGGTTAAGATAGCCTTTCTCCCTTTTATGGTAGCATCAGAGATAATCCACTTACGAGTATCACGTACTGCACCAAAGTAGCCTGGAACCTCTCCGAATATCTCTTGTCGTGGTACGGTAATATTGTTATGATAGAAATCAATATCCATCCACACTTGAAATTCATCATTCACAAGATGCGCTTTAAAGATAGAGTCATTATTCTGTGCTATCTTTCCTGTTTTTGAAGGAGAATTTTCTGTCTTTGTAGTGGATAAGTTACTTTGAGCGGACATGTTGGTTGAAAAAGCCAACATAGCCATTATTGTCAGTACAATCTTTTGTTTCATGTCTATGAATGTTGGTTAATTGCAAAGTTAATGATTTTAATTAATTAATACTATGAATTCTTTAAAAATGTACGGATTAAATTGTTGCTTTACTTATTTTGTATTACCTTTGTAGCGGTATGTATCAAATGTTTTAAAGGAGAAGATGTTGTTTCCAGATTATATTTTTGAGACCAGCTGGGAAGTATGTAATAAGGTCGGAGGAATTTATACAGTACTTTCTACTCGTGCAAAGACATTACAAGAAAAGATAAAGGATCATGTTATCTTCCTTGGTCCTGACTGCTGGCAAGAGACACCGTCCCCTTACTTTAAGGAGGATAAGAAGCTATTTGCTGAATGGCAGCAGAAAGCCGCCTCTGAGGGACTATCAGTAAAGGTTGGACGTTGGGATATCCCTGGTGAGCCAATTGCTATGCTTATTGATTTTCAGTCATACTTTGCTCATAAAGATGAAGTTTATGGTGAGCTTTGGGAGTATTATCGTGTTGATAGTCTCCATGCCTACGGTGATTATGACGAATCTGCTATGTTTGCTTATGCTACGGCACTGGTCGTAGAGAGTTTCTATAGATTCTATCTTAGTGAAAAAGATAAGGTTGTCTTTCATGCAAACGAATGGCAAACAGGCTTTGCCGCACTTGTATTACAGCATCGTCTGCCACAGATAGCATCTATCTTTACAACTCATGCAACGGGTATTGGTCGTAGTATAGCAGGCAATAACAAGCCATTGTACGAATATCTCTGGGCATATAATGGCGACCAGATGGCTTCGGAGTTGAATATGGAGAGTAAGCATTCTATTGAGAAGCAGACAGCTCACCATGTTGATTGCTTCACGACAGTGAGCGATATTACCGCAACAGAGTGCAAAGAGTTGCTTGATAAACCTGTTGATTTGGTTCTTCCAAATGGTTTTGAAAACGACTTTGTACCAAAGGGTGCAACCTTCACAAAGAAGCGCAAGGCAGCGCGTAAGCGTTTGCTTGATGTTGCCAATGCGTTGACAGGTGACGATATACAAGATGATGCGTTAATCGTATCAACCAGCGGACGATATGAGTTCCGCAATAAAGGTATTGATGTGTTCATAGAATCAATGAACCGATTGCGTTTTGATGAAAACTTGAAGAAGCAGGTTGTAGCCTTCATTGAGGTTCCAGGCTGGGTAGCAGGTCCTCGTCAGGACCTTGTAGAGCGTCTCGACAGCGGCAAGCAGTTTGATACACCATTGGAGAAGCCTGTACTTACGCACTGGCTCCACAATATGGACCATGACAATGTACTAAATATGCTCACTTCTCTCGGTATAAACAATGCAAAGGGAGATAAGGTGAAGGTCATCCTCTTGCCTTGCTATCTGACAGGTGATGATGGCATTATGAATATGAGCTATTATGACCTCATATTGGGTAACGACCTCTGTGTCTATCCTTCATACTATGAGCCATGGGGCTATACACCATTAGAGGCAATAGCCTTTAAGGTACCTTGTATTACAACCGACCTTGCTGGTTTCGGTTTGTGGGCAAATACAGAGAAGGGAAAATATAGCGAGATAGAAGATGGTGTGAAAGTATTACATCGTACAGATTATAATAATTCAGAGGTAGCTGATGGTATTAAGGATACCATAGCCCGTTACTCTTGCTTTACGAAGACGGAGGTGAACAAGTGTCGTTCAAATGCCGAGAAGCTCTCTCGTAAGGCTCTTTGGAGTGAGTTTATCATCTATTATGAGCAGGCTTACGACATAGCATTAAAGAAAGCAGCTGCAAGAAACAAGTGATAACTGCTTAGTAACAAAATAACGAAATAACAGTCAAAACTATAATAAGTTATGAAAATTAAATCAGATTATTCCAACGAACCTCAGTGGAAAGAGGTAACTGTAAAGTCGACTCTGCCAAAGGAACTGGCATGTCTTGATGAGCTTGCTCACAATATGTGGTGGGCATGGAATTACGAAGCGCGCAACATGTTCAAAGCTCTTGATGAGGAACTCTATGAAGAGGTTGGACATAATCCAGTCCAGCTCCTTGAGCGTCTTAGCTATGACCGTAAGGAAGCTATCGTAAAGGACAAAAAGCTGATGAAGCAGGTGAGTGATGTCTATAAGAAGTTCCGTACTTATATGGACGTTAAGCCTAACAAGAAGCGTGCTTCTGTTGCTTACTTCTGTATGGAGTTTGGTTTGAATCAGGCTCTAAAGATTTATTCTGGTGGTCTTGGTATCTTGGCAGGTGACTACATTAAAGAGGCTTCTGACTCTAACGTAGACTTCTGTGCTGTAGGTTTCCTCTATCGCTTTGGTTACTTCACACAGAGTCTTTCTATGGACGGCCAGCAGATTGCTAAGTACGATGCACAGAATTTCAACTCTCTTCCTATTGAGCGTGAGCTTGATGAGAATGGCAATCAGGTTGTTGTTGATGTACCTTACCGCAACTATATGGTACACGCACTTGTATGGCGTGTGAATGTTGGTCGTATTAAGCTTTACTTGCTCGATACAGACAACGATATGAACTCTGAGTTCGACCGTCCTATCACTCACTCTCTCTATGGTGGTGACTGGGAAAACCGTTTGAAGCAAGAGATTCTGCTCGGTATCGGTGGTATTCTTACTTTGAAGAAATTGGGTATCAAGAAGGATATCTATCACTGCAATGAAGGTCATGCGGCACTTTGCAACCTCCAGCGTCTTTGCGACTACATTGAGAGTGGCTTGACATTTAATCAAGCTATGGAGCTTGTACGTGCCTCATCACTTTATACCGTTCATACTCCTGTACCAGCAGGTCACGACTACTTCGACGAGGAACTCTTCGGCAAGTATATGGGTGATTATCCTGCAAAACTTGGTATCTCTTGGGATGAGTTCATCGGTATGGGTCGTACCAATCCTGATGATCACAGCGAGCGTTTCTGTATGAGTACTTTCGCTTGTAACACCTGTCAGGAGGTCAATGGCGTATCAAAACTTCACGGTTGGGTAAGCCAGAAGATGTTTGCCCCATTGTGGAAGGGTTATTTCCCAGAGGAGAATGCTGTAGGTTATGTTACTAATGGTGTACACCTCCCAACATGGACAGCAACAGAGTGGCGCAAAGTTTACGATAAATACTTTGATGAGAGTTTCATGAGCGACCAGAGCAATGAGTCAATCTGGCACGCAATCTATAATGTTCCAGATTCAGAAATCTGGGAAACACGTATGGCATTGAAGCAGAAACTTATCAAGTATATCCGCGATAAGTTCACTAAGCAGTGGCTCCGCAACCAGGGTGACCCAGCTAAGGTCGTTTCTATCCTTGAGCGTATTAATCCTAACGCATTGATGATTGGTTTCTGCCGTCGCTTTGCTACTTACAAGCGTGCACACTTGCTCTTCACTGACCTTGAGCGTTTGGAGAAGATTGTAAACAACCCAGAGCGTCCAGTTCTGTTCTTCTTCTCAGGTAAGGCTCACCCTGCTGATGGCGCTGGTCAGGGACTTATCAAGCGTATCTTTGAGATTTCACGTATGCCACAGTTCCTCGGTAAGATTATCTTCCTTGAGGACTACGATATGCAGTTGGCTCGTCGTCTCGTTTCTGGAGTTGATATTTGGATGAACACACCAACTCGTCCACTCGAGGCAAGTGGTACATCTGGTGAGAAGGCAGAGATGAACGGTGTTGTTAACCTCTCAGTACTTGATGGCTGGTGGGTTGAAGGCTACCGTGAGGGAGCTGGATGGGCATTGCCAGAGAAGCGTACCTATCAGAATCAGGGCTATCAGGACCAGCTTGATGCAGCTACTATCTATGGTCTGCTTGAGAATGAGATTGCTCCTCTCTACTTCAATAAGAATCAAGATGGCTACTCAGAGGATTGGGTAAAGGTTGTAAAGAACTCTATTGCAACTATCGCTCCTCACTATACAATGAAGCGTCAACTTGATGACTACTATGACAAGTTCTATGAGAGTCAGGCTAAGCGTTCTCATAAGCTCGAGGCTAATGACAATAAACTTGCTAAGGAGATTGCTCTTTGGAAGGAGTCTGTTGCTGAGCGTTGGGACAGCATCTATCTTGTTTCTAAGGACGAGGATGCACTGCAGGATATTGCTACAGGTCATAAGATTAAGGTTACTTACGTTATCGACGAGCAGGGCTTGAACAATGCAGTAGGTCTTGAATTAGTCTTCTTGAAGAATGCGCCAGTTGATGACGTAAATATCCACAAGGTAATCCCATTCAAGATGGTGAAGACTGAGGGTAATCACTATACCTTCGAGGCTACTTTCGATGCAACAGAGGCAGGTGCTTATAAGTACGCTGTTCGTATGTATCCTAAGAATGCTCTCCTGCCACACCGTCAGGACTTCGCTTACGTGAAGTGGATTGGATAAAAATAGTCTGAGGACTACTCAATAAATAAAAGCCATTCCTAAACTCTGAAAAGGGTTGGGAATGGCTTTTTTGTGTTTCTATGCTATTGAATTATTACTGGGTCTAATCTAATTTATAATGGTAATATGCTATTTCCCTCTATATGTTTACCATTTGTTTATCGCCTTCTGCTTATGCCTTTTTATACATCTTGCGATAACGTGAACCGATGTTAATGATTTTCTTTTCACGTTCTAACTGTGCTGTAAGTTGATAGGCGTAGGTTGTAGAAAGGTTCAGACGGCGACGGAGGTCGTTAACGGTGATTATCGGACTCTCTTCAAACAACTCTTTTAGTGCAGCGTTAACGGCTGATTTTATAGGCAGTGTGGATGTACCGTCTTTGTAGGTTTTGTTTTCAAAATCCATCTTTCCTAACGCTTCGTGAAAATCCTTATCGGGGCGGAACCTGATTTTGCGCACAGCAACATTACGGAGGTGGTGACGATGCGTCTTAGGGTCTTCATGTATGTCGCCTTTAAGGGCAAGCGAGAAGAAGCCGATGCCTGGCAGATGAACTGTATTCCCACTTTTTAGCTCCTCTACTAATTCTGTTTTTAATGCCGAGATAGTACCGAGAATGTCGGCTGTTGTGAGCGTTGTAGCTTGTTGGATATGCTGACAGATTCTCTCTATTCTCGTGACATCTTTCTTGATAGGTACGATTCTTAGTGCTTTACGTTGTGCGAGTTTACCGCTTGTTCTTAATAGTTTGTAATTTACAGTCATAGCTTTACGTTTGTAATAAGGGTTAATAATCATCTTTTTCGTGAGCCGTTAGTGTGTGAAACGAGTTTCTATAATCACATACTTTTAGCTTAGGCAGAATTCTTTTCACGAAAGAAAGAAATTATTTACGTGAAAATAAATATTTCTTTTCATGAAGAAAAATATTTTTTTCATGAAAATAATTCGTGATTCATGCTGCAAAGATACTGTTTCAATGGTTGCTTGGCAAGTATAAGCTATGTAGTAATGTCTGTATTTGTGCTTTTTTGCGTGGGTGTAGATTTGGGATGGGTAGGTAAAAGGGTAAAAGAAAAGCTCTCAGACCAGCGTGGGGTATGGTCTGAGAGCTATGGTTTGAAAGTAACCCCCTATTGATTTACTTTCCGAGTGTACTTTATAGAAGGGGGATGATAAATATATGTAATGATATAAAATACTTTTTTTACCACCCGAACTTGTATTGATGGCTACCGCTTGTCATTGCAGTTGGGAAACCATTACTATTGACAGTCCACGTAAAGTTGTTTTTGTTGCCGTTCTTATCAATAAGCTGTACAGGCAAGTTCTTAGTTGCTTTTCCAAGCAATCCTGCATAGTAGGCGTATTTCATTGCGCCAATGTCAATACCAAACGTTGTATTGAAGAGCATAATGTTACCCTTGTTCACTATAGGAGTAGGGGTGACAGTTGACGTATAAGCAACTTTGCAAGTATCTTTTTTTCTTGTTGTTGTTTGTGAGACGATAGTTGTTGTCTCTATTTCAGAGATGTTGCTATCTTTATAAGTCAAAGTAAATTTTTTGTAGTCATCTGCTGAATGGATTATATTAATTAGTTGGTCATTATCGTTATAAGTGAACCTCCATGTATCTTCCTTTGTATTTTCCTTTTGCTCTATCATGCATTCTCTAACAAAACCGTTTTTGTTCAGAAACATTATGTAGAACGTTGTATCTCCATTACGTTCTACTTTCATGAAGACATTTGGGATTACAATAGCACGTGTTTTTATGTTATCGTATTTGAAAGATACCGTTTCATCCTTAGTCTGAATACCTGTAACCAATCCTCTGTCATCTGTTTGGATAGTCATACTATCCACCTCTTTAGGCATGCCATTAGTGAATACCTTTGAAAGGTCAATTGTTACAGGATCTGGCCAGCCGTCAACAATCCAGTCATCATCGTTTTTGTTACTGCATGATGAAAAAAAAGAAGTTGCACCTATTACTGCTGCAGTAAGAAGTGCGATTGTAATAGTCTTTTTCATTGTCCTTTTTTGTGTTATAATTAGTAATTGGCACATTCTTGTCAACTTATTGGCTTGTGCTTTTGTTCTCTGTTGCAAATATATAAAAAACTTTCTTCAATGACCCGTTTCTATACTATGATTTTATTAGTTTGGGGTGAAAAAGCCAGCAATTAGCTTTATATCATAGCTTCGCTTTGTTCTGTGTTTCTTTTAAATATTTACTAATTTGCTTGGTTGATAAGATTCACCACAACCTTTACCATTATATCCTTTTCCTCTGTTTTACTCTCAGCAATCATTAGGGTGAGGGCAACAAGTGTGTTGTCGGCAATTCGTTTGGTACCATCGGGGCGATAGAGGATAGCGTTGTTGTTCATAAACCATAGGAAGAGGGTGGCTGCAATGCGCTTGTTTCCATCGCTGAACGAGTGGTTCTTAGTGACAAGATAGAGAAGCATAGCTGCTTTCTCCTCCACACTCGGATAAAGTTCCGTACCATTAAAGGTCTGATAGATTTGTCCGATAGAACTTTTGAAGGACTCATCCTTTTCATTACCAAAGAGTACAGAACCACCAAACTTCTGTCGAAGCATATCTATCTCGTGCATAGCATTCTCGTATGTAGCATGGAAGGGTTCTTCTTTGGTGGTCTTAGCGATATGGAGTCGCTGGTAATCATAGTTATCGAGCGTGTCGAGTGCGTATGTATAGTCTACTACAACATCAAAGAGCGCGTTACTTTCATCTGTTGTCTTTGTGGGTTGTTGCTGGATAGCTCTGCCTAATACTTGTATGAGTTGGCGCAGTTCTGCAATCTGATGTTTGCGAATGTTCTCGTTGATAGCATAGCCTTTGACAAGATATTGCTTAAGAACAGAGTTTGCCCATTGGCGGAAACGAGTAGCATTCTTACTGTTCACACGGTAGCCTACAGAAAGGATAGCATCTAAGTTATAATATTTCGTATTGTAACTTTGTCTACCATCGTTACCCATGTGTTCCAAAATGGAACATGTGCTTTCTTCGGTTAATTCCTCTGAAGCATAAATATTCTTCAAGTGCTTTGTTATGGCTGGTCTCTTTGTACCAAATAGTTCAGCTATCTGTTTCTGTGTTAGCCACACAGTTTCATGTTCCAACTTTACATCAAGTTGGGTCTTACCATCTTCACTTTGATAGATGATAATTTTGTCGTTTAGGTTTTCAGTCATGTTGTTTAGGTTTATAGTTGTTAGTCGATAGGCGAGGGATAGCTTAATCCCTCGTCAGTTTACGACTCATATAACGTACGGGATACCACACAGAAAGCCAGCCAACAAGGATAACTGTGAGGAAGATTGTAATGATATCTTCGGGGTGAACGCTAATAGGATAGGCATTGACAACAAAGTTTCCTGCTTGATCACCAAGCTGTACAAGACCGTATGTCTGTTGTAACCAGCAAAGTAATAAGCCAAGTGCAATACCAATGACAGCACCAGCAGCAGAAATCATTCTACCTTCAAAGAGGAAGATACGACGTATCTGACTATCTGTAGCACCGAGGTTACGCAAGGTGATGACATCATTCTTCTTGTCGATGATGAGCATAGAGAGTGAACCAATGATGTTAAAGCATGCCACCATGAGGATAAACGTGAGGAAAATATAGGCAAAGAGCTTCTCTATACGCATGATATTAAACGTGTCAGCTTGCTGTTCATAGCGGTCTAACACCTTATATTTATCACCGAGAAGGGTTTGTATTTCGTCCTTGGTTTTGTCAATATCGACACCAGGTCTCATGCGTAATTCAAGTGAAGTAATCTCTCCCTGTCGGTTGAAGATACGACGTGCGAACTCAAGGGAGGTGATAATATACCCCTTATCATACTTCAGCTGCTTCACTTGGAAAAGTGCTCCTGGCGATATCAATGAGTCTTTTACAAAGGCATTTGTTGGGTCAGAAGCATCATACTGTCCCTCACGTTGGGGCGCATAGATGTGTAAGTAGTCTGGCCATGCAACTCCAGTACCGAGGTCTTGTGCCAATCTAATACCGAGAACGCCATATTGCAGGTTGGCTGTATGAAGTCTGAAATCGCCCTCACCATATAGAATATTGCTGATATGTGTCAGCGAGTCGAAGTTATCTTCCACACCCTTCACGTTCACCATTGCCTGTTTATCATGATAGACAGCCAATGCTTGGTCCTCCACACACTCCGTAGCAACCTCTACAGTGGGCAGATGTTTTACTTTTAGGAGCAATGGATCGTTAGCTGTCATAGCCTTACCCTTCGTAGCTTCAACCTTAATTTGTGGGTCAAAGTTGGTGAAGAAGGATGCAACAAGGTCGGAGAAGCCATTAAATCCACTTAATACAACGACCAATGCCATGGTTGCCACCGACACACCGAGTACGGAGATGAGGCTGATAACGTTAATGGCATGTGTGCTCTTCTTTGAGAAGAGGTAACGGCGAGCAATGTAAAAAGGGAAGTTCATGATGGGTGATGGGTGTTGAGTGTTGGGTGATGAGGGATAGGGTGTTGGGTGTTGAATGATGGGTGTGTAGGGTGTTGGGTGTTGAATGTTGGGTGATGATGAATTGATAAATGGGGAGGGTGGGTTTCTTAATAGGCTTTGGTACCTATCTACTAATCGTCAATACCAACCTCTTAATACTTATCAACAATTCATCAACACCCAACATTAAACACCCATCACCCACCTCCTACTTCTTTAGTAACTCATCAATGCGCTCCAAATAGTCGAGGGAGTCGTCAATGAAGAAGCGTAGCTCTGGGATGATACGCAGCTGATTATGCACACGCTGACCTAAGTCGTAGCGGATAGTCTTCTCATTAGCATTGATGTTTTTCAGTATTTCATCGCCCTTTTCAGATGGGAAGATACTGAGGTAGGCGGTACAGATACTGAGGTCTGGACTCACCTTTACACGTGTTACACTAACCAAAACACCATGCATCATACGTGTCTGTGTTTGGAAAATACTTGCTAACTCTTTCTGAAGGAGGCGTGATATGCGGTTTTGTCTTGTCTCTTGCATTGTCTTATCTATTTATTGTTTTATCCTGCAAAGGTACTGAAAGTTTGAAAAACCCACAAACTTTTATGCTGAAGTGTGGGGTGGGGTGATGGGTGTTGGATGTTGGGTGGTGATGAAATGTTATGGTGGGTGATAGTTGTTGGGTGTTGGTTGGTGATGAAATGTTATGGTGGGTGATAGTTGTTGGATGTTGGTTGGTGATGAAATGTGATTGTGGGTGATAGTTGTTGGGTGTTTGGTGGTGATGAAATGTTATGGTGGGTGATAGTTGTTGGATGTTGGTTGGTGATGAAATGCGGATGTTTGAGGATGGAAGTTGGGCTTTGGATGTTTAGTGTTGAGGCTCCGCACATGTTGTGCGAACGCCCCGCACGTGTGGTGCGGATGGTAAGCACCAGTGGTGTTGAGGGCTAAACAAATTGCTATCGGTTATGAAACTAAATGCAACGAATGGATTATAAAATCGTCATATTTATCCCTTTGTGGTAATTACTCCCCTCTCCTTTCGGAGAGGGGTTGGGGGTGAGGCTTTGGGGGAGAGTTTTTTATTTCTTCCTAATCAGCGTTAAGCCATCGCGTAATGGGAGAATAACCTTTTCGATTCGGTCGTCTTTAGCAATAAAGTCATTGAAACGGCGGATGCCAATCGTTTGTTGGTCGTGGTCGTAGGCTGGGTCGATGACGTGCCAATCCCACAATGTGTTGTCAGCGAGGATATAGCCACCGGGACGGATGATGGGCAGCAGTTTCTCATACACCTCCGTATAATATCGTTTGTCACCATCAACGAAAGCCATGTCAAACATAATCCCCAACTTTGGAGCCTCTTCTGCCGCATCACCGATGCGAAAGTCAATCTTATCCGCAACAGGCGATCCTTCAATCCATGGACGGGTGAAATCTTCCATCTCGTCATTGATTTCAAAGGTATAGAGTTTGCCCCCTTCCTCCAATCCCTCTGCCATACAGATAGCCGAGTATCCACTGAAAGTACCCACTTCGAGGATATTCTTAGGACGTATCATCTGTACAAGCATCTTCAAGAGACGACCTTGCAGGTGTCCGCTTGCCATACGTCCGTGAATAGTATGAATATTTGTGGCACGATAAAGGCGGTATAGATAATCGCCTTCTGGGTCGATATGCGAGGCAAGATAGGCATCGCAGCCCGCCTCATCGGTGAGGGAAGTATAGGTGTTGGTTGTTGGCATGGCTTATAATGGTGATGATGAGCGTTGAAAGGTTATAGGAGTGACAAAGCCTCTATAGCCAATCTGTAGCTGTTAAGACCAAAGCCCTGAATAGTTCCCTTGCAAGCTGGGGCAATCATTGAGTGTCGACGGAAGTCCTCACGGTCGTTAACATTACTGATATGCACCTCAATCACTGGCGTTTGTAGAGAGCGGATGCAATCTAAAAGCGCAATACTTGTATGCGTATAAGCCCCAGCATTGAGGATAATGCCATCATATGAGAAGCCAGTCTCCTGCAGTTTGTTGATGAGTTCGCCCTCAACATTACTTTGATAATAGTCAATGGTACTGTTAGGGTAGCTTTCACGTAGTTGTGAAAGGAAGGTGTCCATAGACATACTACCATATATTTCAGGTTCACGCACCCCTAACAGGTTCAAGTTAGGACCATTAATAATGATTACTTTCATATCTCTTTCTTCTCAAATATCGTTTTTTAATGTATCTTTGCATGTAAATTGCAGTATGCAAAAATAAGAAATTAAATGGAAACAGGCAAGAATTCAAAGGATATTGTCAGCCGTTACCGTCGTTATCTGAAGTTAGAGAAAGGCTACTCGGCTAATACGTTGGATGCTTATATGCGTGATGTGGATAAGCTCTTTCGCTATCTTGCTGTGGAACAGGTCGATGTGTTGGATGTGAAGTTAGAAGATTTAGAACACTTTGCAGCCTTTATCTCCGACCTTGGCATTGGTCCTCGCTCTTTGGCACGCATTCTCAGTGGGGTGCGCCAGTTCTATCGTTTCCTCGTTATTGATGGTTATTTGGAAGTAGACCCGACTGAGTTGTTAGAGTCGCCAAAGCAACCTGACCACTTGCCAGAGGTTCTTTCCACAGCAGAAGTTGACCTCTTAGAGCAGGCGATAGACCTGTCAAAGTGGGAAGGACACCGCAATCATGCCATTATCGAAGTCTTGTTCTCTTGTGGACTGCGTGTGTCAGAGCTCACCAATCTAAAGCTTTCCAACCTATATATTGAAGAACAGTATATCCGAGTGATGGGTAAAGGTTCGAAGGAACGCTTGGTGCCAATCTCACCGCGTGCTTTAGATGAACTAAACTATTGGTTTGCCGATCGTAATGTAATGAAAATCAAACCCGGAGAGGAGGACTATGTCTTCCTAAATCGCCGTGGACATCATCTTACTCGTACGATGATTCTCATCATGATTAAGCGATATGCGGTTGAAGCTGGTATCAAGAAAACAATTTCTCCACACACCCTTCGTCACTCCTTTGCCACTTCCTTGCTCGAAGGTGGTGCCGACTTGCGTGCTATTCAGGCAATGTTAGGACACGAAAGTATCGGTACAACAGAGATTTATACCCATATTGATACCTCCACGCTACGGCATGAAATTCTCGAACATCACCCTCGTAACATCCAGTATAATGAACGTCAGCAGATGGACTTATTGACAGAATAATCTTTATTGATACTTTGTTAAGATATAAAAAATAAAAAAAACGGATTGCGTAACGGATTTTTATGTATCTTTGCGCCATAAAACTAATATTACAATAACAAACAACGTTTAAGATGAAAATCAAACATTTATTCTTAATCGTCTTACTCTTTGTCACTGGAATGGTCTCTGCGCAGCAGATGGGACCTATCCCTGTGAATAAGAATGTAAGACAAGGTAAGCTCAGCAATGGCTTAACTTACTACATCCTTCACAATGAATGGCCAGAGCATGTAGCTAACTTCTACATTGCACAGCGCGTTGGTTCTATTCAAGAGAACGACAACCAGCGTGGTTTGGCTCACTTCCTTGAGCACATGGCATTCAATGGTTCAGAGCATTTCCCTGATTCTACGCTCCTCGAATTCACCCGTTCACTTGGTGTTGAGTTCGGTAGTAACTTGAATGCTTACACCAGTATCGACCAGACTGTCTATCGTATCTGCGATGTGCCAACAACTCGTCAGACAGCACTCGACTCTTGTCTGTTGATTCTTAAAGACTGGTCAAACGGCTTGACACTTGCTGACAAGGAGATTGATAAGGAGCGTGGCGTTATTCATCAGGAGTGGCAGTTGCGCCGTACACCAGTGATGCGAATCTATGATGACGTTTTGCCTAAGTTCTATCCTAACTCAAAGTATGGTCATCGTATGCCAATCGGTTTGATGAGCATTGTTGATAAGTTCCCTTATCAGGACCTCCGCGACTACTATAAGAAGTGGTATCGTCCAGATAACCAGTGTATCATCGTTGTTGGTGATATCGATGTAGACCATACGGAGAACGAGATTAAGAAGCTTTGGGCAAACTCTACTGTTCCTGCCAATGCTGCACAGGTTGTAGAAGAGGCTGTGCCAGACACTAAGGATGCTATCTATGTGTTTGGTAAGGATAAGGAGATGCCTTACAGCCAGGTTGGTTTCAGTATGAAGCATGACGTCTTCCCTGACGCACAGAAGGGCGATATGTACTACTATGTAGACTCTTATGCAAAGAACATCATCACTATGATGCTCAATCAGCGTCTCTCTGAGTTGGCTCAGAAGGCTGACTGTCCTTTCACTGGTGCTTATTCTTACGATGGCGATTATATGCTTTCTAAGCCAAAGGCAGCCTTCAATATGGCAGCTGATGCAAAGGAAGGCAAGGACCTCGAAGCACTTGCAGCTATCTATCGTGAGGCACAGCGCGTTCGTCTTTATGGTTTTACAGCAGGCGAATACGACCGTATGAAGGCTGAATACCTCTCTCAAATTGAGTCAGCTTACGTAAACCGTAATAAGATTAAGAATGCACAGTATGGCGATGAGCTCCGTGATCACTATCTTGCTAACGAACCAATCCCAAGTAAGGAGGATGATTATCAGATTATGAAACAGTTGGTTGAGATGCCTGCATTGAACGTTGACGTTATCAATAAGTATGCACAGGAACTCATCACGGATAAAGACAGCAACTTCGTAGCTTATGTATTCGCACAGGAAAAGGCAGGTGCTACTTACCCAACAGAGGCTCAGATGGCACAGACAATCAATTCTGTACGTGCTGAGAAGATTGAACCATACGTTGACAATGTAAAGCAGGAGCCTCTACTCGATGAGAAGAAACTCCCTAAGGCTGGTAAGATTGTTGGCGAGAAGGAGAATAAGGTGCTTGGTTATAAGGAGTTGACACTGAGCAATGGCGCACGTGTTATTCTGAAGAAGACCGACTTCAAGGACAATGAAATTCAGTTCCAAGCTTCTGCGAAGGGCGGTAAGGGACTCTATGGTAAGGCTGACTTTAGCAACTTACAGCTCTTTGATGCTGTCCTCGGTTACAGTGGTTTGGGTAATTTCTCACGTCAGGAATTGCAGAAGGCACTCTCTGGTAAGCAGGCTTCAATGGGCTGCAGCATGTCAAACTACTATCAGACAGTATCTGGTTCATGTGTTCCAAAGGACATTGAGACGATGATGCAGTTGCTTTACCTCAACTTCACCAATATTGCTAAGGACGAAGATTCTTACAAGGCATTGATGGCACAAATGGAGTTGGCACTGAAGAACAAGGACCTCTCACCTGAGAGCGTATTCGGTGATTCGCTCAGTTTGACTATTTATGGTCACGAAGCACGTTTCGCTCCAATGACATTGAACACATTGAAGAACGTTAATTATGACCGTATCTTACAGATTTGGAAGGAGCGTTTTGCTAATCCTGGTCAGTTCGTTTACTATTTTGTAGGTAACTTTGATGAGGCTACAATCCGCCCATTGATTGAGAAGTACATTGCATGTCTGCCTAAGGGTAAAGTTGAGAATTGGAAGGAAGTGCCAAGCTATGTGAATGGTAAGGTCGTTAGTAAGTTCACAAATAAATCTGAAACACCAAAAGCGATTGCCTTCGAGATGTGGCATGCGCCAATGGCTTACACGCTTGAGAACGACGTTCTTACTGATGCTGCAGCTCAGGTGCTCTCAATGGTTTACTTGAAGAGCATTCGTGAAGATGCCAGCGCAGCTTATTCTGTAAGCGCAAGCGGCAGGTTACGCCGTCTTGGTAACAAGGCTGTCGCTATTGTTCAGAGCTACTGTCCGATGGATCCAGAGAAGGCTGAGCTTGCTGTTAAGCTCCTTGCTGAGGGTATGAATGACAACACTGTCAAGATGGATGCCGACAAGGTTCAGAAAGTTAAGGACTTGATGCTGAAGAATGCAGACCTTGCAGCTAAGAATAATGGCGCATGGATGAGTGTTCTCTATACTTATATTATGACAGGTGTAGACTTCCATACTAACTACAAAAAGACCATTGAGGCTATCACTCCAGCTAAACTTGCTGCTCACTTGAAGCAGATTGTAGCAGCTGGTAACCATGCTGAGGTGGTAATGACACCTGCGAAATAATACGTATTTTGTGTTTGAAAAAGGACTCTCATGGGTCCTTTTTCTTTCAACAAACTACCAACAGCGAATTATTTTCATGAAAATAAATATTTATTGTCGTGAAAATAAATCTTTCTCTTCATGATAAAAAATCTTTTTCTTCATGAAAAGAATTTGTAGGAGATGGCTTTTTATCATTTAAAAGAAAGAGAGTCCATTTGTCATTTCTGGCGAATGGACTCTCTTTCTTTGGTCGATAAAATGCTTGTAGAACCTATCGATTTTACGATGTCTACTTTTTATGCACACGGAACTATCATATTTCTTTGTATTTATATACTTCATTAGTATAGATAGAGAGACATCAGTCTTTATTGTCGGCAATCATATACGAACAGTATTTATTGAGTAAATCATTCAATAACAAATCACCTTTCAGGTAACGGTCAGCATCAAGCTTTGTAACTCTTTCGCGTATAGGCTTCTTAGCCTTAAATAATGCATGAAGATATGGTACGCCATTTTCCTCTGTTATGTTCACGTCTGTGAAGAATTGAGTTAAATCTTCTTTGTCATAAACGATGGAATAGCTTGGTCGTTTTGCGCCAGGTATACTTTCTACAAGGATATTCTTGTCAACCAGATCTTGGATGTCACGAATGGCAGTGTCCTTCGAACATTTTGCTAACGTTGCCCATGTCTTTGATGTTATCTTTGCCTCATAGCCGTCAAGGAATAGATTGAGCATTTGTGTTTGTCGTTCTGTCATAGGCACAGCCGATGCTTTCTGCCAGAAGAAACTCTTGTTTAAGATTGTTGTGACGGTGGCACCAGCTTCGTCAAGTGCATCTACCAATTTCTGCATATACCACACTAACCACTCCGTAACGTCGCCATCTCCACGCTGCATACGTTCGAGAATGTCATAGTAGTGCTTCTTATCCTTGTTTATCTGTGATGAAATATTGTAGAAACGGAACCTACTTTTCTCGCCACGTGCCAAGAGCATATCTGAAAGAATACGTGCTAATCGTCCGTTTCCATCCTCAAATGGATGAATGCTTACAAACCAGAAATGAGCAATGGCAGAACGTATGACACTACTTACAGGTTCTTCTTTATTAAACCATCTGAGGAACTTTTGCATTTCTTCTTCAATACGGTCTGGAGAAGGAGCAATATAGTGAATTTTCTCGCGTCCAAACATTCCGCTGACTATATGCTCCTCGTTTGTTCGGTACTGTCCAATCTCTATCTGGCTACCTTCACTATAGCCAGAAGGGAAGAATGCAGCTTGCCAAGCATATAATCTTTCTTTTGTGAGAATCATATCATAATGCTGTACAGCTTCGAGCATTACGTTGACAACAGAGTCAACATAGTGAGATGGTGCAGTATGTTTTACGTTCTCAATCCCAAGTTTTCTTGCTATGGAAGAACGGACCTGATCCACATTGAGGCGGATGCCTTCAACTTCTGAAGAATACACTATATCATAAGTAAGGTTCTCTGCCATAGCATGTATTTTGCTGTCAAAGCCTAATGAAGCCAATCTCCCGTAAAGCAAACCCTGTTTACGGAATACCTCTTCTTGGAGTAGTTCCACCTTTGAAGTGTCCCAACGGAAGTCAGTCCAATTGTCTCTTTCGTGTATATACATCATCCTTATTATATCATTTATGCGGCAATTTATGTCTCATATCGTCGCAAATTATGCGACAAAAATACTTAAATAATGCCGAAACTCCAAATAATTTCTCAAATAACGCATATTTTGCGACGTTCTTGGAGAGTAAATGTAGGATAGCTATATCGTCATCCTCCATCATTTAACACCTAATATCTGCTGTTCATTACCACCCAATATTTGGCTCTTCCGTTAAATATGTAGATTGTTAATAGAATGAGATTAATCCACATACATGATAATCTTACCTCCAATTAGATGGTTTTATAAAGGGAGATAAACTACATGATAAATGTAATTAGGTGCGATGTCTATCTGTCATCTACAACCTGATTATTCCCTTGTTAAATTATATTTGTAAATTATTTTCGTACAACTCAAACCCAACACATGCTCTTTTGGCTTCTAAAAGACGCCCTTTTGGGTTGCAAAAGATGCTCTTTAAGGCTCTTATTAACGCCCTTTTGAAGTCTTATTAAGCACCTTTTACTTTACTGTTTTATAACTACTTGATTTATTGCTGGTTGCAAACCTGCTTCTTCTATGTGTTTTTACTGTTAGTTATAGATGTTTTCTTTGAAATTATGTAATGTTTTTTCAAACCTCTTGTCTGCAGAACTAGAAAAAATCAAGGCGGTAGACATGATCCCTCAGACAATGCACGTGGAGACTGTAGTATTGATGTCAAGAAAATAGAATAACAAGCTATAAAACTTATAAAATCAATGGCTTATAGGATTTTAAAAGAAATCAGTTCTATAATAAATTAAAAATCGTGTTGGTAGAAAAATCGTCTACTTCTACCAACACGATTTTACAAAGAGCCAGTACTTACATCTCTTTTTCTCCTGTAAAACTATTGTATCGTGATACTTTAAGGAGTTTCAATCATTCGATCTGTTAACCGTTATTTTTTGGATCTAAACTTAATAACATAGCATTAATGGCGACGATGACTGTTGACACAGACATTAGGATTCCTCCTAATGCAGGGCTTAATGTGATACCAATAGGAGCCAAAATTCCTGCAGCTAGAGGGATAGCTATAACGTTATAACCAGCTCCCCAAAAGAGATTTTGTTTCATTTTACGAGTTGTTTTGTGTGCTAATTCAATGAATGATTCAATATCTCCTGGATCGGATTGAGTCAAGATGACATCAGCTGAATCCAACGCCACTTGAGTTCCTGCACCGACTGCTATACCAACATCTGCTAAGGCAAGAGAAGGAGCATCATTTACACCATCACCTACCATGATAACTTTCTTTCCCTCATCTTTAAGTGTTTTAACCAACTCATATTTGTCTTGTGGAGATTGATTTGATCTATATTCAATCCCTAAAACTTCTGCCGCGCCTTGAGCCGCTTTTTCATTATCACCTGTTGCCATAATTGGTTGAATATTGTTCTTTTTAAGAGCTTTAATTAACTCTTTGCTCGTTGGTTTTAATTCGTCCCCTAAAGCTACAGCACCAATGGCATCATCGTTTTCTACTAAGACACTAAGAGTTGCTCCTTTTGGAATATCCATATCAAGATTACGTCCATAGGCTTTTTGACTGATTAATTGGTAACGGTGCCCACCTGCTTTACCCTCTACTCCAGCACCGGAAATCACATCAATCGAATCAAAAGATGCTGGACGTATACCTTGCTGCTCGGCGAATCTTATAATTGATTGAGCAATTGGGTGGCTAGATCCTCCTTCAATACCTGCCAATAAGGCAATGATTTCCTCTTTTGTATATTTGTTATTAAGAAGTTTTACATCTAATACTTTAAACTCACCAGTTGTTAAAGTACCCGTTTTATCTAAAATTATCACATCTGCATCTTGAGCTATTTCTAAGGCTTGGCGGTCTTTTACTAGTAAGCCACGGCTAGCTCCTAAGCTTGTGCTACGGGCAGTTACCAATGGAATAGCCAGACCCAAAGCGTGAGGACAAGCAATAACTAATGTAGTAATAGTAAATATAACTGCCGTTGGCACATCTTCTATAACCATCCATGTTACAAAAGCAATTAGCGCGACAATAATAGCAATATAGAAGAGCCATCCTGCAACCTTTTGAGCAATATTTTCTGCTCTGGAAGGCTGACTTTGAGCTTGGCTGATTAAATTCTGAACTTGAGATATAAAGGATTGATCACCTGTCTCATTCACTTTAATATAAAGAACCCCTTCTCCATTTGTTGAGCCTCCGATTACTTCATCGCCAGGACCTTTTTTAACTGCTTTTGATTCTCCAGTTAGAAGAGCTTCATTTAAACGTGATTCGCCACGCTCGATAGTTCCATCTGCTGGCACATTTTCTCCAGCTTGAACTCGAATTAAATCACCTACCTTTAAGTCAGCAACTGGTCGTGTTTCTATTGAATCGTCATCTAATACTACATGAGCATCTTTCGGTACTAATTTAGCCAATGCTGCTTGTGCGTCTCCTGCTTCTCCAATAGCTTTCATCTCAATCCAGTGACCTAATAACATGATTAATAGTAATGAAGCAAATTCAAAGAAAAAGTCCATCACGTGTTCACCCGTTACGTAGCTTGCTATTACAGTATAAATACTATATAAATATGAAACACTTAAGCCTAAAGAAACGAGTGCCATCATTCCAGGTTCTTTTTGTTTAAATTCGTCAACTGCCCCTTGATAGAATGGACGTCCACCATAAATAATTAATATAGTAGATAAAATAGCTACGACAATATCAGAATATGGAAAAGTAAACAGGAATGGTAGGTCAAACCCAGCCATAGGGGATAAGAGCATAATAATGATTCCTATTGGCAATGATTTTAAGAAAAGTTCCTTAAAGTTTCCGTGATGATGGTGGTCATGCCCTCCGTGCCCACTGTGGTCATGCCCTCCGTGCCCACTGTGGTCATGCCCACTGTGCCCGCTGTGATCATGCCCAGCATGATGTTCTTGATGTTGATCCTTATAGTCTCCATGTTCTTCCGTGCTTACGTGCTCATGTTTTGAATGATCCATGTCGCCATGATTATGGTGACTGTGGTATAAATGTTTGTTGGAATTGTTCATTTTAAATTTCTCCTTATACTTAATAATGATGTAAATGACATTTGCATTGTCTATGCGATTCCTGAAAAAAGTACACAGTTGATTGAATATTACTGGGACTGTATACCGGTCATTGGATTAAGACCTGAGAGTGTACACACCCGAAACGGGTTAGGTGCCAACTCATATGCAAAGGTACATATATTTTCTCGTTTGGCAAAATCCGACTTTGCACAGAAACGATCTGTGGCGTCCCTTTCGGAGTTCTTATATTATATCCATTGCTGAGGTTTTTACTATATTTATTTACAAATGCAGCGGCATTTGTGTTGTCATATACATCTTTTGTTATGGAGAACACGGTTATACCTTTTTCTGCACTGATTTCCTCTGCAGCTAAGAATACTTTAAGATTAGGATAAGTTATCTTGCATTTAGGCAAATCAACAAGTCGAAAATCGCATATTCCTTCTATTCCGCTTAGATTTATTTCTTTAAGATTTTTCAAAGAAAGAAATTGTATTTTCGAAGTCTTAAAACGAAAAGATTTTAATGACAGAGAATAATAATAGGATAGATAGTTGACTGTCGTAGCCATGTTTTTGCTTAATGAGTAACTTCGATTCTTCTGTTAAAGCAATACGAAAAGCGTCCACACATTTAACAGAAGAATCATTTTATGCGATGATTTAAGGTTTATATCGTCGCAAATTATGCGACAATAACACTAAAATAGCTCCGATGTAATTATTGACTTCTCAAATAAAGTAGATTTTTCTGTGTTTTGATAAAAGTACTAACAAACCTTAAACACTTTCAAAGTATGCCTCATAGTCATCAGAGAGTGTATAGATGCTGTCCCTCTGCCCCATAATCTCTCGCAATTTCATCATCATCAACCATGCGGGAGAGTAATATTCGAGTTCAAGCTGATGCTGGATCTCCTTAGCCGACAGTACCTGCTTGATGGATGTCATCATGTGCGCAGTAGAGAACCAATCATACAGCGGTAGTTTGCTATGTTCCATAACGGTACCCTTTGTCAACGAGATTCTGTTGCCACAGTTCTCACATTGAAAGGATTTCCTTCCAGGCAGCCATTTATACTTTGTAGCTCCACACTTAGGACACACAACACCTATTTCCTCTCGAACAGCTCTAAGGTAGTTCTCGCAGCTATCCTCATCAGGGAACATCTGGAAGAAGTCTTTCAATAACATAGGTCTCATATTTGTGACAAATATAATTGATTTTCAGATTTTTACAATGGAGCTATATTGAAATTAACATACCTTAGTACTTTTATCAAAACACAGAAGTAGATTTTGAAAGGGTAATCTTTGATTGTATTTTCTTTATCATTCATCTTTTAACACCGAATACTACTAATCATCACCACCCAACATTCACCACCCACCACCCAATATTTACTAATCATCACCACCCAACATTCACCACCCACCACCCAATATTCACCACCCATCACCCATCATCTATCACCCAATAATGTATAAATCTTACTTATTTATTTTGTTATCCCGCTAAGTTGCAGTAACTTTGCATTCTTAAACAGAGAGTTAGTAATAAATACAAACATAAAAAGTAGATAAATATATGGCATATTTGTTTTCATCGGAATCAGTATCTGAGGGACACCCAGATAAGGTTGCCGATCAGATAAGCGACGCATTGCTCGACCAGTTCTTGGCATATGATGAGGATGCACGTTGCGCTATAGAAACCTTTAATACTACAGGTCAGGTAGTGATTATGGGTGAGGTAAGGTCTAAGGAATATGTTGACCTTCAGACAATTGCTCGTAGGACAATTAACAAAATCGGTTATACAAAGGCTGAGTATCAGTTTGATGGCAATAGCTGCGGTGTTCTTTCTGCTATTCATGAGCAGAGTGATGATATCAATCGTGGTGTTGACAATGGTGATGCTGAGAACCAGGGAGCTGGTGATCAGGGTATGATGTTTGGTTATGCATGTAACGAGACAGACAATTATATGCCTGTGACACTCGACTTGGCACACCTCCTTATGACCACATTGGCTGACATCCGCAAGGAAGGTAAGCAGATGACTTATCTCCGTCCAGACTCAAAGAGTCAGGTGACAGTGGAGTATAGCGATGACAATATCCCACAGCGAATTGACACTATCGTTGTTTCAACACAACACGACGACTTTATCAAGTCTGCTGACGACTCACGTGAGGCACAGTTGAAGGCTGATAAAGAGATGGTAGAGCAGATTCATAAGGATGTACTTGAAATCCTTATGCCACGTGTAAAGGCACAGATAACATCGGAGAAAGTACTTGCCTTGTTCAACGACAATATCAAGTATCTTGTCAATCCAACGGGTAAGTTTGTGATTGGTGGTCCTCATGGTGATACAGGTTTGACTGGTCGTAAGATTATTGTTGATACTTACGGTGGTAAAGGCGGTCATGGTGGTGGTGCCTTCTCTGGTAAGGATTCAAGTAAGGTAGACCGTTCTGCAGCCTATGCTACACGCTATATTGCAAAGAATATGGTGGCAGCTGGTGTGAGTGATGAGATTCTCGTACAGTTGGCTTATGCTATTGGTGTTGCTGAGCCTGTTAGTGTTTATGTAAATACCTACGGTCGTTCACATGTGAAGGCTACTGATGGTGAGATTGCAGAGATGGTGAAGAAGCTGTTCGATCTTCGTCCAAAGGCGATTGAGAAGACACTGAAGCTCCGTCAGCCAATGTATCTGGAGACAGCTGCTTATGGTCATATGGGGCGTCAGAATGAGGTTGTTAAGAAGACCTTCGAAAGCCGTTATCATGAGAAAAAGACAGTTGATATTGAACTTTTCACTTGGGAAAAGCTCGATCGAGTAGAGGATATTAAAAAGACATTCGGACTCTAATAGATAATGCCGACAACTGATTCCATTGTTCGCCCTTCTCTATTGCTAAAGTCAACATTGGCAGCAGGGAAGAAGGCGAATGTCGATTCTGAGGGTAAGGCGGGTCAGAAAACTGACTCGTCTATCTTGTTACGCCCTAAAAAACAGAAGAAGTTTCAGCTGACGGACTTCAAATTTGCAGAAGAAGGCTACTTTAAAGGGAATAAGTTTTTCAAGTTAGAACGAGGAAACAATCATGCTGATGGAGTTTCGGGCGTTCTTGCTCCTTATGCTGTAAGCAATGATAATGTTATTGCAGCAATGCTCTTAGGTTGTTTTGTGATGGCGATGGTGGCGTTTTCTCTATCGAGAAATTTCATAGAACGACAGATAAAGAGTTTCTTTCGTGTAAGTCGTAGTAAGGAGTTGGCTATTGAAACGAATGAAGAGATGCGCTTTCAGACTATTTTGATAGCACAAACCTCTTTGTTAGGGAGTATTCTCTATTATTTCTTTGCGCAAGATTTAGGGGGTGGTAGGCTTTCGAATGATACACAACTTGGAGCGATAGGATGCTTTTTTGGTGTGTTTGTCGCTTATTTCCTATTCAAGTATCTGGTCTATGGATTCGTAAACTGGGTGTTCTTTGATAGGAAAAATAATGGACAATGGAGGCGAACACAGGTGTTCCTTTCCTCCTTGGAAGGAGTCTTATTATTCCCGATAGTACTCTTGCTGGTTTACTTCTCTTTGTCACTTCATGCAGCATTGATTTATACACTAATTGTTATGTTATGCGTCAAAATGCTTGCTTTTTATAAGAGTTACAGTATCTTTTTTAAGAGAATGGGTGCCAGTCTGCAAATAATTTTGTACTTTTGTGCGCTCGAATTGATGCCGTTGATGGTATTGTGGGGCGTTTTGTTCATTACAGATAACTATTTGATAATAAACTTTTAGGACACGATGATAAAAAAGATCTTGGTTTCACAGCCAAAGCCGTCAAGCGAAAAGTCGCCATATTACGACATAGCGGAAGACTTGGGAGTGGAACTGGTTTTCAGACCATTTTTTAAAGTGGAAGGACTCTCAGCGAAAGAGTTCCGTCAGCAGAAGATAAACCTGTTGGATTATACCGCTGTGGTATTTACTTCTCGTCATGCTGTAGACAATTATTTTAATCTCGCTAAGGAAATGCGTGTCACTATCCCAGAGGATATGAAGTATTTCTGTGTGATTGAAACGATTGCTCTTTATATCCAGAAGTATGTTCAGTACCGCAAACGTAAGGTGTTCTTTGGTAATACGGGAAAGATTGATAGTCTTATCCCTACAATGACTAAGCATAAGACTGAGAAGTACCTTGTTCCGCAGAGTTCTGTACATACGGAGGCTCTGAGCGAGTTATTGGATGCAAATAAGCTCAAGCACAAGGAATGTGTTATGTATCGTACGGTGAGCAATGGCTTAACTGAGGAAGAAGTTAAGAACTTTGATTATGATATGCTTGTCTTCTTTAGCCCAACAGGAGTAAAGGCTCTGAAAGAGAATATCCCTAACTTTGAGCAGGGAGACATCAAGATAGCTGCCTTTGGTCCTGCTACAGCGAAGGAAGTAGAGGCACAGGGTCTGAGACTTGACCTTCAAGCACCTTCTAAGGAGTATCCTTCTATGACTGGTGCGTTGCGTGCTTTCTTGGAAAAAGAGAAGAATAATAAATAATATAACGGCTTCTGCCTCATCTGAAAGGATGGGGAAGGAGCCGACATCAGTACCGGACATACGGTAAATAAAGGCTGATAAGGAATGGAAAAACATGATGAAAGACTAAGAAAAGGAGAACGTCTATGTAGCAAGAAGCTCATAGATACGCTCTTTGGAACTGGTGGAAGTCATGCGATGACAGCATTCCCTTTGAAGGCTGTTTACAGACTAATTGACTGTAAGTCGGAGACTTCAGTACCAGAAGAAACGGTCATGGAGTCGAATGTACAGGTGTTAGTCAGTGTTCCGAAGAAGCATTTCAAACGTGCCGTAAAGCGCAATAGAGTTAAACGGCAGGTGCGTGAGGCTTATCGTAAGCACAAGAGTTTTGTCACGCTCCGTGTGAACGAACAAACAGATAAGCAGTTGTTGATAGCTTTTATATGGCTTTCAAACGAATTGATAGATTCTGTTACAATTGAACAGCGGGTCTGTAACCTGCTTCAAAGAATAGGAGAACGGATATGATGGATGAGAAGGAGAGAAACGAGAGTATGCCACGTGAGCAGCAGTCTCATAATGTTTTTGCTAAGCTATGGCGTCTTTTTACACGTGTCTTATCATGGCTGTTGCTACTTCCGATACTCTTTTATCGCCAGTTCATATCTCCTTTTACGCCACCTTCTTGTCGCTTCACTCCTTCTTGTTCGGAGTATGGTCGACAAGCTATCCTAAAGCATGGACCTTTTAAGGGTTTGGCACTCACAATTTGGCGTATATTAAGATGTAATCCGTGGGGTGGTAGTGGCTATGACCCAGTACCCTAACGATGCTCACAATAGAATATTAATACAGAGTTGAGGCTTATGAAGATAGGGCAGAACGCTTTTAAAGTCTTCAATCCCTTGACTCCTTAAAGTATAAAGATTTAGATGAAGAACTTTGTAGAAGAACTCCGTTGGCGTGGTATGCTGGCTCAAATGATGCCAGGTACTGAGGAAATGCTTCAGAAAGAGATGGTTTCAGCTTACTTGGGTACTGACCCAACAGCTGACTCATTGCACATCGGTCACCTTTGTGGTATCATGATGTTGCGTCATTTGCAGCGTTGTGGACACAAACCTTACCTCCTCGTGGGTGGTGCTACGGGTATGATTGGTGACCCTTCTGGTAAGAGTCAGGAGCGTAACCTCCTTGATACAGAAACACTTTACCATAACCAGGAGGCTATCAAGAAGCAGGTAAGTAAGTTCCTTGACTTCGATGGCAACGAGCCAAACAAGGCTGAGATGGTTAATAACTATGACTGGATGAAGGACTTCACCTTCCTTGACTTCGCTCGATTGGTTGGTAAGCACATCACTGTTAACTACATGATGGCTAAGGATAGTGTGAAGAAGCGCTTGAGTGGCGAGAGTCGCGATGGACTTAGCTTTACTGAGTTCACCTATCAGCTTCTGCAGGGTTACGACTTCCTCTATCTTTTTGAGAAGTTTGGTGTTAAGTTGCAGCTGGGTGGTAATGACCAGTGGGGTAATATGACTACTGGTACAGAGCTTATCCGTCGTACTTTAGGTAACGAAACTGAGACATATTGCCTTACTTGTCCACTGATAACAAAGGCAGATGGTAAGAAGTTTGGTAAGACTGAAAGCGGTAATATCTGGCTCGATCGTAACCGTACAACACCATATGCCTTCTATCAGTTCTGGTTGAATGTTAGTGATGATGATGCCGAGAAGTATATCAAGATCTTCACCTCTTTGGAGAAGGATGTCATCGACAACCTCATCGAAGAACATCGTCAAGACCCAGGTCGTCGTACGCTTCAGTACCGTCTTGCAGAGGAAGTTACCCGTATGGTTCACTCTCAGGAGGACCTCGATATGGCGATAGCAGCCTCTAACATCCTCTTTGGTAAGAGTACAAAGGAGAACTTGTTGCAGTTAGACGAGCAGACCTTTGCTGACGTTTTCAAGGATGTACCACATTATGAGGTATCAAAGGATGTGCTTGGACAGCCTGCAGTTGATGTCTTCAATCAGGAAGGTATGCAGATATTCCCAAGCAAGAGTGAGATGCGTAAGCTCGTTAAGGGCGGTGGCGTAGCGCTCAACAAGGAAAAACTTGCAGCTTTTGACCAGCCAGTAACAGCCGAGGATCTTATCGATGGTAAGTATCTCCTCGTACAGAAGGGTAAGAAGAACTACTCTTTGATTATTGTAAAATAAGTATCTACGAACTATAATACATAACTATGAAAAGCCTTACTACGTCCATTGTGGCGTTGCAAGGCTTTTTAATTAACCACTCCCCTTGAATTCCTACATAATATTCATGGGGCTAAAAAGATTCATTATGAAGAAAATCTTCCTATTTTTACAGCTGGCAATGCTTGTTTTTTTTGCCTCTTGTAGCGGTGAAGACCCAGACCCAACACCCCAACCATCCACTGAGGTAGAGAATACTATCTTTGTTTATATGCCATGGTCGGGTGTTAATGATATCGAATCAGGACTTTACGGATTCTTTTTAACTAACATAGAGGATATAAAGAGTGCAATTGTTGGTCAGGGTGGACTTGGCAACAAGAGACTTATGATATTTATCTCTACGAAGGTGAATAAGGGTGCTTTGATTAATGTTAAGTATCAGAATGGACGCTGTGTAGACGATACCGTTGCCATCTATAACAACACATTGTCAGGCTTAAAACTGAATTCAGCAGAGTGGATAACAACCCTCTTGAAGCGTGTTAAGCAGGAAGCACCAGCTAAGCATTACTCAATGATAGTCGGTTGTCATGGTATGGGATGGATACCTGCCAAGCCAAGTACACGCCGTGCTCGCTTTGCAGCTTCTCCTTTCGGACTTGATAGAGATGCAGGTATGGCAGGACCTCCAACGCGTTGGTTGGGTGGTGATGCTTATCAGACTGATATCTCAGCCTTTGATAAGGGTATTGAAGATTCAGGTATAGGTAAGTTCCAGTACATTCTCTTCGACGATTGTAATATGACAGGTATTGAAGTTGCTTACGAACTCCGTAATGCAACAAATCATATTATTGGAAGCCCTACAGAGATTATGGCATACGGTATGCCTTATAAGCTCTTGTGGAGTGAACTGTCAAAGGTGAATCCAAACTATAGAAGTATCTGTAACACCTTCATAAACTTCTATAGCAATTATACGTATAACGGCTCTCCTTATCCTTATGGTACCATCAGTGTAATTGATTGTTCGCAGGTTGAGGGTATGGTAAACCTCATGAAGGAGGTTAACGCATCTGCTTCTCTCTCTCCATTTGTGGAAAGTAACCTCCAGAGTATGGATGGTTACACCCCTTCAATATTTTATGATATGGGAGATTATGGGCGTACTATATTACAGAATACCCCACTTTTATTGGCGAGATTCAATCAGCAACTCAACCTCCTTGTTCCTGAGAAGGGTAATACAACATCATATTATACCGCTGTTCGCAGTCGTAGTGGAGATGTACTGCCTATCCGAACTTATTCAGGTATAACCATCTCCGACCCTTCTTCAAATCCAGAGGTAACCCGTTCTTTAAACAAGAACCTTTATTATAAGACTACCCATTAGGATTAAAAGACAAACATAAAAATAGCATCTATAGAAACTCTTAGCTTTCTATAGATGCTATTCTTTTAATTCCTAATGGATGCATTCAGACCACAACACGCATTATTCTTTTTATCTGGCAGCAATAAAAATATATCTTTTCCCATTCAGCCTCACCTAAAAGAACTTTTTACCAAAAAGCTTAAGAGCTTTTTGTTGAAAGCTTAGGAGCTTTTTATTGAAAGCTTAGGAGCTTTTTATTGAAAGCTTAGGAGTTTTATAATTCTGCCTAAAAGAAGCACAGAAAATTCTTCGCGAAGAAAACTAAAATTCTTCGCGAAGAAAATCGAAATTGTTCGCGAACATTTTTCAGATTGTTCGCGAACAATTTTTTGTTTGTCTTAGCAGAATCTCTGAACGCGCTTATCAGCCCTCTGCAGTTGGACCTGAATGTTCGGTTTCTGCTGCTTTCTTCTTTCCGTTTTTCTCCTTCTTCGCCTTCGGTTCCACCTGCTCATATGTGACATCATTCAGTGTGAAATACTTCGCAGAGGCAAGGAGCTTCACAACTGGTTTCTCAATATGCTGTTGGGCACGGAACTGCTCAACACGCTCTACCGCCTTGCTCTTAAACGAAGGTGTCAATGTGCCCATGTCGCCAAACTCCACGATGTCGCCATTGGCTACGATGTCACGAGCGGTTTCGCTAGCAAGGTTGAGCACTGCTGCCACTTCCTGAGCATTAAAGGTTGTTGACTTAGCAATACGTGCGCAGAAATTACGAAAGTCTACACGTTGCCTACCCGTCGGGCGCGCTACGATAACAGTCTTTCCAGCCTGCTTACCGATGTTTAACTTCTGTTCTCTCAAGAAAAATTGAATAGGTTTGTTAGCCATATTATCATTAAGGCGGTCTCTGTTTGTTAACCTCCGCAAGCCAGAGACCTTAAACTCGCGGAGGGGTGATAAATTATATTATATGTTTGATATTACTTTTCTAATAATGTATAAAAGGGCGAACACAGTATGAATAACCAAAATAATACACTGGTGATACTCTATCATGTGGCATCAATCTATCTTTATCCATAAGATCTAATCCATATGCGTTGGGTCTGAGCGGGCCCAATAAGTCTGACCAATAGAATAAAGTTGTAAAGCGTAGAATTGATTAGCACTACTTTCTGAAGAGGACAGATAGTAGGAAACTCTCATAGCGTTGAGACCACTACTAGTGATAACGTGAGTTCGATATAAGAAAGTTGTTTTAAAAGTTGTAGGAGTGAATATTTTTCGTACCTTTATACTTGTAAACCAAAGAGTTACAAATAAACACCCACTCCTATGACTGATACAAATTTAATAGAAATATTCTGTATATTCGACGATTTTTGCAAGTATGATACTACTTGTTGCTCAACACGTCATGACGTGTCCTCATGCACGATAGTCCTTTTCGCACCGTAGTGTTATTAATAAGTGATAAATGATCTTACATGATAATGACGATACTTAAAATCGTTATAGTTACCGCCATACGAATATTGTTTGTTGTATGTACGTATGGCAAAAGCATCATCATAATAGTACTCAGAACTCGTCCAATAAAATCTATTTCCACCTGCTGTAAAATCTGCTCCATTTATAGTCGTACCACCTACTTGTGTAAACGCTATGGTTGCCAGTGCACCATACCAATAATAGGGACCGCTATGCGCCGCCAGAGGTTTTGTGGTCGTAAAGCCCAATCCTCTGAAAGCGTACCACCAATCCATAGCTGAGGGTAGGAACCATTTGCTTAAATTGGCACCAGTTAAAGGAACACCCGGATTGTATGCTGCCGCAACATTAAAAGCAGGGAAAAGTGGATTTTCAGCTTTTACTTTACTACCGGTAAAGTTATTTGTACTATAGCTGGCATTCCAAGTTTCATCTTTTCCACTTGTGATGTCAGAATTAAGAGCGTCTGATAGATTAAATTGAATATGAACATTGCTCACTGCCAAAGGGTGCTGTTGCCATATATATGCTCCTCCATTACCGGCATCTTTCAAAGCAATGGCTAACCGTTGGCTTTGACTAACCACCACAGCAATCGGCGTTTTCGTGCCGCCGCCATAGGTGGTTTCATTGATAAATCCGGTTGTTCCGTCGCTCATCAGGTAAAGATAGTTGTACATTAATTTTACATTAAGTACATAGGCGCCATTTTGTTCGAGCTTGAATGTCGAAGCTGGTTTGAACGTGAGGCCGGCATTGGCCATATTTACCAAGTAGATGTTACCACTATTGAATGTTAATTTGAGCTTCGATACATCGGTAGCAGGCATAAACATTGTTTCCTCATTACTTTTTGAAGTAAAAGTGTTAGAAAAAAAGTATAATTCGCTACTAGCATTGAATGTGGTATTGGCTGACATAGCCGCTCCAGTTCCAGCTGTCCATGTTCCTGTAGAAGCGTCATAGATGGAAGAGCCAGGTACATCGGTTGCATTGACCGAAGCGAGTGTGGCAGTAACAGCTGGAATGTCCATATATCCTGTGAGCTTGATCTTTACTTTGGCGCCCACATGTTTCATCGTGAATGGTACTTTCTGTTTGTGTGGCGTGGCCGTGATGACTTGTTGTGTGCGACCGATCAGTGCAGCATCGGCATCAGCACGATTCACTATGAGGTTGTTGCCGCTGCGGGTCACTTTGCTATTGTAGAGCACAAAGTCATAGGTGCCTGGCGCGAGTGAAATGTCCTGATTGGCAGATGTAGCGGTGAAGACGCCACCGGTTACAGTGCCGGTGATGTCGCCTTTATAGGCGTGTGTGGCTGCATCGTAGGCCAGCATCGTGTAAGTATCATTAGCCAAAGCACGTGTCGATGCCGACTTGGTCTGCTTGGTTGTATCGAGCTGAAGCGAGCATTGTGCCAGGATTCCATTGCCTAAGTCTACCATTTGTTGTTCAAGCTTTACTTCTTTGTTTGCACGTGTTACGCCTACTTCTTGTTCTGCGTTATAGTCGGCGAAATCTACCTTAAATTCAATTGCTTGGACTGCACTTACCTGTCCCTCATCTGTCGTTTTGTTATCATCATTGTTGCATGCTGTCAGTGATAGCAAGGCAATGCTAAATACGGTTGATAAAAATTTTACTCTCTTCATTGTTTTATTTCTTTTTAAATTAATCACAGTGGAAGAATTATCAATTAAAAATCTTTTTCCTCTTCATCCCAAAGGAAACCTTGCTTAGCGGGTGCCACCGTTGATGCATCGCCGAAAGATACAGTTCCTACATCATGCGTACCCTTGTCTTCATACGCTGTGCTAGACGGTGTGGTGGATGCACCTGCATTTGGACGTACGGACACGCAGATAAACTGTTCTGTACTAGTTTCAATGATTTTACACTCGGGCTTCAAGTAACCCAGTCTCTCTAATTGTTTTCGTCTCATAATTTTCTATGTTTTGAATGAATAAATCGTACTTATTTCCCTCTTGCGACTTGGCAAAAGGGCATAAAAAGAAGAACAAAGGGAACTCCGTAAAGTCCTTTGTTTACAAGGGTTACGACACGCTTCGCGCGCGCGTAGAATGGAAGAAAAAAAGTATAATTAAACGCTAGGTGCGCCTGTGTGTGTGTGTGTGTGTGTGTGTGTGTGTTAGCAAAATATCTGAAACTACCAAATATAAAGCACTAAAAAAGGCAAAGAAATTAAAGTTTCTTTGCTGCGCTGGATTGGCTGGATATGTCATTGCTAATTGTTTCACGGGCGCAAAGGTAAGACTTCTTTTTAGAATCGGCAAGAAAATCTAAAAGAAATATATAAATTAGACTGAATAATCCTGAAAAGCTAAGGTAACAGAAAGACGGTATAAGAAGATAGAAAGGCATAATAACAGATTCTTTTTCATCAATTCAAATGCGGTCATTAGAGCGTAAACAGACCTTATTGGATTGTCTGGAAAGCTACACTATTTAAAGAGTAACAAACGTTTTGCCCTAATGACCGATTGAAGTTAAATATAAAGCACAGACGCATCGAATGAACGAATGTCTTTCACGCAGGTGTACATCATCAGTTCTGAAAGTTGTTCGTTCATTTTTTGTACCTTCTCCTCAACTCCTTCTGCTCCTTGTTGTAGTAATGGTTTAAGGATTCCTCTGCCCACAGCAACCGCATCAGCCCCTAATGCAAGTGCTTTATAAGCATCGTAGCCTGTATCAATGCCACAGTCAACGAAGATTGCGATGCCACTTCCCTCCAATGCTGCCTTAATCTTAGGCAGAACCATCACGGGAGCAACACCGAAAGGAATACGTCCGTGGTGATGAGAGATTACAATCGCTGCACAGCCTGCCTCCTTACACTTCAAAGCATCCTGCACAGAGAGTACACCTTTGGCAACGAATGGAACTGAGCCTGCAGCCTTTACGTATTCTTTGAGGTCGGAACGCATGACAGGACCAAGTGGAATACCGTCTACAACATCATATTTTCCGTTTGTTCCTGGGACGTGATCAATGTCTACACCGACAGCTATCGCACCGTGTTTGACAGCAAACTGAATCTCATCAAGGATGATACTATGGTCAGCGAACGGCTTAATGATTCTCACTGTTCTTGCTCCTTCAGCTGCGATTTCGGCATATTCCTCGTTAGGTTCCATACCTACCCAGTTGACTGTATTCAGCTTTTTGGCAGCACGTGCATACTCTAACATTGGTTTCTTGCCGTCTTTCAACACCTTATTCAGATGCGAGAAGGCAGGCATCATAATTGGTGAATCGAACTCTTCACCGAAGATTATTGTCTTCAATGTTGGCTCGACGGCATCAATAACACGCATCTCCACATGGATAGAATCCAAGTAGTTGCGGTTAAATACATTTGCATCATCTGCTTTGCCACTTGTTACGGGTATCATTCCCGCTGGTCCTGGCCATGGACTCTTTACGTTATCGTTCATGTTCTTTAAATTTAGGAGTTAAGGAGTGAAAGGGAGTTGAAAGAAGTTAAGACAAATGTTATGATGTCTCAAGTCTAATGTTTGGATTTACTAAAACTATTATCTTAACCCCTTTCAACTCTCTTTCGTTCCTTAACTCCTTTGTATTATACTATTGTCTTAACTCCCTTTCACTCCTCAACTCTTTTGTATTATGCTATTGTCTTAACTCCCTTTCACTCCTTAACTCCTTAAATTTATATCAATAGCAATGTAATCAATGTGTAAACAATCATCGCTACCACGATAAAGATAGAGATGAAAGCCGACATAAAGCTTTCGTCATCCTCATCCTTGCATAGGCTTTCTATCTGTAGCGGTACAGGAAAACCTGTTGGACAAGCAAAGTAAAGTAGTACGCCAACGAGGAATATCTTCACTGCCATCAATTCAGGGAACAAGAGAAAGAAGGCTCCTACGATAGCCCCACAGAGCACAAGGCGCACCACTGTCAATGCCAAAAGTGGCTTGAGCTGTGCTGCCCGTAGGTGGAAACCATAGCCGAGCGTGAAGAGGATAATGCTCGCAATAGGTGTCATTGCCATATCCATCGTACCGTCATAGATTCTGTGAAGTTCGTTCTCCATAAGCCATTGGTACAAGCCCGACATATTGACGAGAATACCCACGATAACGGCAACGATAAAAGGGGCTGTAATAATTCGTTTTGCCATAGGCAAGAAAGCCACATCCTTTGATGTTTGGCGCGTGACGAGTGCTGGCACAAGTCCAAAGTTGATGAGGATACCAGCAACGTCAAAAGTGATGATATTCACAGCGTGTTCTGCTCCTACCAATGCGATATAAAGGGGTAGGGCAACGCTGCCTCCCTCACATGTCATCAGTAAGAAAGGTGCCAATCGGGCGTAACGACCGCTGATGGGCTTTGCTATGCTCTTACCTATCAGATAGACAAGAATCCAAGCGGCATCTAAAAAGAGAATCTCATAAATGAAATTCGTCGATAATTCTGCTTTCACAAGCACGTGAAAGACGAGCAGTGGGAAAAGAATATTAAATACCAATGACTTTGCTCCTTCGTTCTGTCCTGCTGTTACCCAACCTCTTCTGTGACTCAACCAACCGAGGAACATCATAAAGAAAACAGGAAAAAGAATCTCTATAGCTTTCATTTTTTTGCTGAATTTATCTAATTTGTATTTGTTACAAAATACAAATATAGACAAAAAGCATGATATTAGCAAATGAATAGGGGAAATAATGTAAGGAGAGCCTCACCCCCAACCCCTCTCCGAAAGGAGAGGGGAGTGATTACCGAAAAGGGTAATCGTAAGTCGATGTAGACGGAAGTTTCTTCTATATTAACAACAAATTGTAAGGTGTTATATTCTCCGCACTATTGGTGCTAAGCATCCGCACCATTGGTGTTTGCCGTTCGCACCATTGGTGCGGACCAATAACACGATGTTAAATAATAGCTTACAATGATAATAAAAGGGTGTTATTGGAATACAAAACTGGCACAGTAGGAATATGCTGTGCCAGTTGTTGGGGATAAAAAGATGTTATCTTTAATGCTTTTCTTTACAAATGTTTTTGCGGATTATCGTGTCGTAACCGTAAAGACCTTTGTCTCATGCGGTTGTAAGGTGGCTTGCCAAGCCTTACGCTGACGTGTTGTCTTGTGCTCCCATACGTCTCTGAAATTGTATTCCTTCGCATTGCCGAGGATAGAAAGTGGCAACTGAACACGCTGAGGAGTGTCAGAAGGATTCATGATGGCAATTGCTTGACCGTTTCCGTTTAGGTTTCTGAGGTACACACGACATGCACCAGGAAAGTCAACTCTATGAGCTGCCTCGCCAAGGGCGTCTTGGTTGATGGCAATAATCTCCTTATTGAGGAGGATGCGACGTGTTTCAGCGTTCTCGTTCAAGATGTCGTGGCTCACCGCTAAAGGTGAAGCGAACATACACCACATAGACATCTGTGTCTGATATTCAGTATAAGTACAGCCTACACCACCTAAATCACTTGATGGTCCACCCTTTCCGTCGAGTCCAACGACGAGCATATCCATGTCGAGCCAGTGACCTGGTCCTGCGTATTTATAAAGTGGTTCGGTAATGTCGATGATATCAATGATACCCATACCTCCCTGCTTCACGATATCTTTCCACATATCACGTACGTCATAGCTCACACGCCATAGCGAACCGCCAGCCTGACGAGCCCACAACTCAGGGTTCAGCTGTCCCCATTCGCAGACACCCAAGGCAATCTTACGACCTGAATTCTGTAGTGCATCAGCCATCTTCTTATAACGTTCGTGAGCAACAGCACTGTCAGAAGGTGCGTGGCAGTAGTCGTATTTCAGATAGTCTATTCCCCATTCAGCAAAGGTCTTGGCATCTTGTTCCTCAAATCCGTAGCTGGCAGTGTAGCCCGCACAAGTGAGCTGAGCGGCATCAGAGTAGATACCGAGCAGCAAACCCTTTGAGTGAACATAGTCTGCGAGTGCCTTTATTCCGCTTGGGAACTTCTTAGGGTCTGGTATGATATTATTGCGTTTGTCGCGTCCTCCCTGCCATGCATCATCAATGAAGATGTATTTATATCCAGCTTCAGCATAGCCATCAGCCGCCATCTTATCAGCAATTTGTCGGATAAGCTGTTCGTTGATATCCTCCTTATATTTGTTCCAGGTCATAAAACCCATTGGAGGTGTCAGTGCTAATGAGTCACGATTGGTAGCAGTCATGTGCAATGATGTCAGTAAAAAGGCTGCAATAAACAAAAGTGATTTGCGAAATTTAGATAGTTGCTCAATCATTATAATTATAATTTAGGAATTAGCTGATACTAAAAAATCCGCAGAATCATAAAGAATCCGCGGATTTTCTGTGTTGTCCCAGGCGGATTCGAACCACCACTGACAGAACCAAAAACTGTAGTGCTACCATTACACCATAGGACAATCTTGGGTGCAAAGGTAATGTTTTTTAGTTTAATGCCCAAATTTTACTGTATAATTTTGCGCATCTATAGGTCTTGTGCAGTAAATATTTACTGATAATACCTGTTTTACAGTATATTTCTTGCACTCCGTTTGGTGTTGATAAGATAAAATATTATCTTTGCAACATACATTAACTCGAAACTTTCTATCATTTTTTATGATACAAGCCTATGAAACCTATATCGTCAGTTATCATATTTTTGTTACTCGTTTGCTCGGCAGTATGGGCTGGCTTTGACAGCTATCACTGTGCTGAAACGGCTATTGTGCAGGATATGAATCAGGCTTTGTCGAAGACACTCGCTGGGAAACGTGAGGCGTGGATTACGCCCGATACCATACAAAGTTATCGACAACATTTACAGATAGCCGACCTTAGACGCCGTTCGTTTGTGTCATATGCGTTGGGTGAAGATAGTCATTCGTTGTGCAGTAGGCAGATGAAGTGGCAGTCGGGTGGTCATTCGCTTTTATTCCAAAGTTATGCTGATTGTTCCTTCGCTACGGTTTGGGGGTTGTCAGATCAGCGTTTACCGTTTGCTTTTCTCTTGTTATCAATGGTTTGGTTGGCTGCATCTGTCATGTATTTTCGTCGTCATCGCGCAGGCAGATTGGTGCTGGGTAGGATGGTATATGCTGCTTCTGATCATAGCTTTCGTGACTGGCATGGGGAGAAAATAGCCTTTACACCGATGCAACAGCAACTAATGGAGCTGTTTATCAATGCAACAGATAGGAAACTATCGAAGGCAGTTATCTGTGAAACACTTTGGCCTAAGAAACCCGATGCAAGCGAAACTCTCTATACACTTATCCGTCGTTTGAAGCCTATTGTCAGTGAGCGTTGCGGATTAAAGATTGTGGCTGACAGGGGTGATGGCTACCGATTGGAATAATCTTAAGTTCTTCAGTCCTGCTAATATTTCTTTAATAGGAAAGCCATATATAAAGGAAGCGTGAGAACTCCATCTTTTTCTCCTATATTATAATCCCCTAACTTTATAGCTTGACGTACGTGATACTTGTCGGGATGCTGTAATATAGTCTTGGTACTCTTCGTATTTCCTGTAGAAGCTTTTACTTCAACGAGAACACATTCATTTTACTTTTGTTTGTGATAGATGGTTTATTCTAAGTAAGTTTATTGATGTTTTTATTCCAGTTTGGTTTTACTTATATAATAAATCTATAAAGTACTCACTTTTTTGAATGACCTTTTGTTGGGTTTTTACACTTTTTCAAACGACTTTTTGTAAGTAATATACATTTTTACTAATGACATGTGCTGCAAATATAAATGATTGTTTTGAAAAATACAAATATTCTTCTCTAATTTAATACTACATTTATAAGCGTATAAGAGCTTAATGTATGTTCTCGAATTATATAGAAGTTTATTGCTTTAAAAATATGATTATTTAGAGATTAAAGTAAATGTCAGATAATTGTCAGTGATTATTTTTGCCCTAATAGTAGGTGGATTCTATCTTTGTAGCAAAAAACAAAGACTATGGAAAAAGGTTTATGGTTACTGCTACTATGCTTTCTTGCACTGCCAGTTGGTGCACAGAATGAGAAAGGAAACAGTGAGAAGGCAAAGAGTGTAGAGATGAAAGAGGTGACAGTTGAGGCTGCGCGAGTGACGAAAAAGATAGATGGCATGTTGATTGTACCGTCCGATGCACAGCGAGAAGCTGCAACGGACGGTTATAGTCTGCTTGGAAAGCTGTCTCTTCCACGTATCAGAGTAGACGAGGTGATGCGTACCATTGTACCTTTGACGAATAATGGAAGTGTTCAACTTAGGCTGAATGGCACTTTGGCAAGTAAGGAAGACCTGCTTTCGCTGGACCCAAAACTTGTGAAAAACATTGATTTCATCGATAATCCGGGCGTTAGATATGGTGACGGAATAGGCTATGTCATTGATATTCGGACGAAGCGTAACACCACTGGTTACGTGCTTGGGGCTGACTTATCGAATGCTGTCACAACGTTGAATGGTGATAATACGGTCTATGCAAAGCTCAATCATAAGAATTCAGAACTGGCTTTAACCTTCAATTCTTCTTATAATGACCATCGTGGTTTTCGGTCTTCAGAAACGGCTGATTATACCTTGAACAATGGAAGTCATTATCTTGTTTCACGCAATCAGACCGCTGGCAGAAGTCGTCGTTTTGGTAATCAGTTTGAGATAAAGTACAGTCTTGCAGACTCGGCTACCTATGTTTTCCAAGCGAATCTGTCAGTGGGAGGAGGCAATACGCCCGGTAATTATGCTGATTTTGTGTATCGGGACGGAACGATAGAAAAGTCTTTTCGTACGATTGATGTGGCAAGTAGTTTCGCCCCTACACTTGACCTTTACTTCTTTCATCAGCTTGGTAAACATCAGAGTATTACAGCTAATGTCGTTGGTTCAAGTATTTATACGGACAAGCGAGGATATAATGGAGAAGAAGGAGATTATGGCTATGAGGTAAATGGGCGTACTTGGTCGCTGGAGAGTGAAGCTATTTATGAGAATAAACTCAAACCTTTCACCCTTTCTGCTGGTTTAAACCACTCGATGACGTTTACCAATAATGAATATACTGGTGATGTCTCTGCTCTTAACAAGATGCGGAGAGGAGAACTTTATCTATTCTCTGAGGTGAAAGGAAGGTGGAAGCAATTAGGCTATTCGGCAGGTGTTGGGGTTGCTAATAAGACCTATTCGCAGGAAAACTATAGCTTTAACTACTGGACTTTCCGTCCAGAACTCACGTTGAATTACGATATTTTGACAGGATTAAATGCACGTTATACCTTTGAAACCTATCGTAGTGAGTCTTCATACGCTATGGTGAGCGATGCAAGAATCAGAGAAAATAGCCGTGAATGGAAGGTTGGAAACCCTAATTTGCAACCTTCAAGAGTCATTAAGAATATTGTGGATATAAGTTATAATGGTAGGCGTGTGAGCTGTGGTATGAATATGGAGTACCGACGTGTCCTTGGGAGCAATATGAGTGTGTATGAACGTACGGCAACAGATGAGTTTCTTTATTCACAACAGAACATTGGTAATATCATGATGTTTGTTGTTCAGAACTATCTTAGGTATGATGTTGTACCTGAACATCTGTCTGTAACACTTTTCGGAGGTATCAATCGCTTTTTTAATATCAGCAGTCTGTACCGTCATCATCTTACAAGTTACAACTATGGTGGTAATATTCAGGCTTATCTTGGAGGCTGGACACTCACGGGATATGCCGATAATGGTTGGAAATTTGTTGAAGGAGAGCATGAAGGAAGAAATGGTCCAGCAGTCTATTTGGGCGTTAGTTACAGGTGGGATACGTGTAGTCTATCACTCTTTATGCAGCATCCTTTCCAGCAGCATCCCGCTATACAGCGCGGTAAGGTGCTGAATGAAAACCTCTATAAAGAGTCTATTTATCGCAGCAGAGACTTGGGTAACATGATAACTCTTAGGTTCAGTTGGAAGTTATCAAAGGGTAAAAGCTATAAAGAGATTGATAAAAAAGTGCAGCATGAAGGGAATAAACAGACGAGTATTTTATAGTGGATAGCTGCAAGGATATCCTCTTTGGTTATTGAAAATACAATCTAACTCGTTATTGGAAAAGGTCTTTCTATTCAATTATCATGTTTCTGACCTGAAGACCTTTTCCCTTTTTAACTCTTCGACGAGGTAGATAAGTTTTTGAAAAATCATTACATAAAATCAAATAAAACATCTATAAATAAGGATAAAAATACGTGTAAAAAGCGGGTTTGTAACCATCAGGAAATCAGTTGGTTATAAAGTGGTGTGAGAAAAGGTGCTTAATAGGACTTCAAAAGGGTGTTAGTAAGGGTCTTAAAGGGCGTCTTTTGCAAGTCAATTAGGCGTCTTTTAGAAGCCAAAAGAGCATGTCTTGGTTTTGAGTTGAGTGAAAATAGTTTACAAAAATCAAAGATGTAGGGGTGGGATGTTTATGGAAGATGAATAGACATAGTATCAATTTGCATTTTATCCTATAGTTTATGTCCGCTTGTAAGGCTATCTAAATTGGGATAATTATACCATACAAGTGGATAAGTCTTTATCTATTTTCAATCTATGTTTTTAACGTAAGAACCTTTTTAAGGCTAAGATTAGAAGTCTTTTGAGTATTTATAAAACAAAAAAGGCAAGCCAAAGGCTTGCCTTAATATATTATGTAATATCTTTACATATTATTTGTTTACTGCGTCTGCCAACTCAGCACCAGCCTTGAACTTAGCAACCTTCTTAGCAGCAATCTTAATCTTCTCCTTTGATCTTGGATTAATACCCTCGTGAGCTGGGCGCTCAGTTGTAGCGAAAGTACCAAAACCTACGAGCTGTACCTTATCACCAGCAGCAAGTGCTTCCTTAATAGCTTCTGTAGTAGCATCCAAAGCTTTCTTAGCAGCAGCCTTACTAATCTCAGCGTTAGCTGCAATCTTCTCGATCAATTCTGTTTTGTTCATAATTTTGATTTATTTATTGATTAATTTTATGAGTGATATACAAGATTATGTTGCAAATATAGTTGTTTCCTTTTATAAAACAAATAAAATCATGGGAAAAGTGTAGAATTTTATAAAAAAAAGTCGTTATCTCGCTTATTTTCTGCTTAATACCGAGAGATTTTCGTAATTTTGCATTGTTTAAATGATATATTGTAAATAATAAGACATAACGTAAATGCGAAATATACCTATTGTAACAAAGAATCTTCTTATTATCAATATTCTGGTGTTTATAGCCACATACGTTTTAAGAGGATTGAATATTGATTTGAATGATATTCTTGGTTTACATTTCTTTTTAGCCTCTGACTTCCGTATCTGGCAGTTCTTCACTTATATGTTCATGCATGGTGGGTTTACCCATATCCTAATGAACATGTTTATGCTGTGGATGTTTGGTATGGTTGTTGAGAATGTATGGGGTCCAAGAAAGTTCCTTTTTTATTACATTGTCTGTGGTGTTGGTGCTGGACTTTGTCAAGAGTTGGCACAATATTGTACGTATCTCGTAGAGGGATTGGCTCATTTTGATTCCGTGAGAATTGGTACTACAGTTCTTCCTATGAATGTTTATCTGAATATGATGAACACTGTTGGTGCCTCTGGAGCCATCTATGGCGTGCTACTTGCTTTCGGAATGCTATTCCCAGAAGAGCGTATGTTCATCATTCCTATCCCTATTCCTATTAAGGCTAAGTGGATTGTTATGGGGTCAATTGTTGTAGAATTGTTCTCTGCGATAGGCACAAGCAATGACGGAGTAGCGCATTTGGCACACTTAGGTGGTATGCTTTTTGGTTTTATTCTTATCCGTTATTGGAAGAAGCATCCATATTCTGGCTATGGAGACTTCGGTATGAATCGGGGGCATCAGTTCTTTGATCGTATGAAGAATACGTGGGAACAACGTGGAGGGCGTGATTCTCGTAATGCTACGAATGGCAACAGTGAGTCTTGGTCGAACACTTCTCAGAGCAATAATGCTAATAATAGAAGTGATTGGGATTACAATGCCCAGAAGAAGCAACAGCAAGAAGAAGTTGATCGCATCCTTGATAAGATTCGTAAGAGTGGTTACGATAGTCTGACAAAAGACGAGAAACAAAAGCTCTTTGATAGTAGTAAAAGTTAAGTCGCTGGTCGATTGACAAAGAAATGAGTTGTTGGTTATAATAAAAATGTTCTTAATCAGCAACTTGTTAAAATATGAGTGGATAGGAATTTGTTAAAACGTAAAGTCTATCTGCTTGTTATATAACTACTTGGTAACTATTTATTTTATTCGTAAAGCTTAAAAAATACAGGGGTAGGGACCGCCTGAATGTTTCGAATTAAGATGTTTAGCAAATTTAAGAAGCTTACATATAGAATGTTGTTGGCAGCCAATATCATAGTGATTCTGTTGATGTTGTTTGTCGGAAATATAGGTAGGTTTAATCCTGTTGATTATCCCTTGTTGGCTAATTTAGGACTGGGCTTTCCGATACTCCTTGTGTTTAATTTTGTATTCCTTGTTGTCTGGTGTTTTCTCCGATTACGTACTATCTGGCTGCCATTGATAGGTTTCCTACTTTGTTATGGTCCTATCCGTACGTATTCACCATTCAATATTCCTGAAGATAAGCCACATGGCGCTATAAAAGTACTGTCGTATAACGTCTTTATGTTCTCTTCATGGAGCGAGCCAGATGCAAAGAAGAATCCGATTGTTGATTATATCGTTAAGAGTAAGGCAGATATTGTCTGTTTGCAAGAGGCACAAGCGACATTAGATGACAAAGATCATATCTACTCAACACTGAAGAAACACTACCCATATTTCAAGTTGATGATTAAAAAACACCCTGGTGCTGATTACATGGTATTGCTGAGTAAGTATCCAGTCCTTTGGCAAGATACTATCCCGTACGGCTCAAGTAGTAATCAGAGTGTGGCTTATATGCTTGATATTAAAGGGACTAATACACTCGTTGTGAATAATCATTTCGAGAGTAATGGATTGAGTTCTGGCGACAAAGAAGGGTTTAAGACACTCGTAAAAGGCGAACTGAAGACTGGCGAAGCAAAAAGACAATCAGTCCACTTAATCACTAAGTTAGGCGACGTTTCGGCACGTAGAGCACCGCAAGCGGAGACTGTTGCACGTTATGTTAAGAAATATCTTGATAAGAAAGTGCCTGTTATTCTTTGCGGAGACTTCAATGATAGTCCGTTAAGTTACACACATCGAACCATCGCAAAAGAACTGAATGACTGCTTTGTTGAGAGTGGAAACGGCCCCGGAATAAGCTATCATAAAAGTGGGATGTACTTCCGTATTGACCATATCTTTTGTTCCGACGATTTCGAGTCGTATGGGGCAAAGGTCGACAATAGTGTGACTACTTCCGACCATTATCCTATCTATTGTTGGCTTAAATACCGCCCAAAACCTTAAAAAACACACATTTATAAGGTATAAATTTCCCAAAGTGTGAAAATTTGCTTATCTTTGCACGTCTATCAAGTGTAGCGAAACAATAATTAAAAACAATCAAATAAAATGCAAAACAAAGGATTAGTAATTTGCGTAGCCATTCTCTTGACGCTCGCAAGTATCTTCTACCTGTCATTTTCAGTAGCAACAAGCTACTATGATGGTCAGGCAGCAAAGATTAAAGACCCTATTGCGCAACAGGATTATAAGGATTCTGTAAAGTATTTGGGGCTCTACTCTTACCAGAAATGCCTTGAAACACAGATCGGTCTTGGTCTTGACTTGAAGGGCGGTATGAACGTTGTACTCGAGATTTCGGTACCTGATGTTGTTGATTTCTTGGCAGATCACAAGCAGGATGCTGCTTATCAGAAGGCTTTGGAAACGGCAAAGCAGGAAGAGATGCACAGTCCAAAGGACTTTATCTCTCTCTTCGTAGATGCTTTCCACAAGGATGCTCCGGGTCATAAGCTTGCTGAGATTTTCGCTACACAGCAGCTCAAAGGCAAGGTTAGCACACAGAGTACAGACGAAGAGGTTGAGAAAGCACTCCGTGAAGAGGTTGCTTCAGCCATAGATAACTCATACAATGTCGTAACAAACCGTATCGACCAGTATGGTGTTGTACAGCCAAATATCCAGAAGTTGGAAGGTCAGGAAGGTCGACTCATGGTCGAAATGCCTGGTATTCGTGAGCCAGAGCGTATGCGTAAGCTCCTCCAGGGTTCTGCTAACCTTGAGTTCTGGGAGACTTATAACAACCAAGAAATAACTCCTTACCTCGTTCAGCTCGACCAGCGTTTGGCTAATGGTGAGACAAAGGTTGACACTGCTGCAACTGATTCTACTAAGAAAGTACAGGCAAAGGCAGCTGCAACTCCAAAGTTTGCACTCAACAAAGGCAATGCTGTAAAGGGTGAAGATGCTCAGATGGCAGCATTGAAGAAGATGCACCCATTGCTCTCTATGTTGCAGACTATCCCTGGTGACGCACTTAGCCTCGTAGGTTATGCAAGCGTACGTGATACAGCTGCTGTCAATAAGATGATTTATGGTTCACTTGCTAAGCAGATTTTGCCAAGCGACTTGAAGCTTCTTTGGAGCGCTAAGCCAGAAGACGGACTTAATAAGAAGAATGTATATGGTCTTTATGCTTTGAAGATTACTACTTCAGACGGTCGTGCTCCATTGGAGGGTGACGTTGTTACAGATGCTAAAGACGATTTTAATCAGCATGGTCGTCCTCAGGTTAGCATGACAATGAATTCTGAGGGTGCTCGTGAGTGGGCTGCTTTGACAAAGGCAAATGTAGGGAAGGCAATCGCAATCGTACTCGATGGCGTTGTTTACTCAGCTCCACGTGTTGACGGTGAGATTGCTGGTGGTCAGTCATCTATCTCTGGTAACTTCACTATTGAGGATACTAAGGACTTGGCTAACACATTGAAGTCAGGTCGTATGCCTGCTCCTGCAAAGATTGTACAGGAGGAAGTCGTAGGTCCTACACTTGGTGCACAGTCAATTGAGCAGGGTCTTATCTCTTTTGCTATTGCTTTCGTCCTCTTGATGCTTTACATGATTGTCATGTACAACTTCATTCCAGGTATGATGGCTAACCTTGCTTTGATTGCCAACCTCTTCTTCACGTTGGGTGTCTTAGCGTCTTTCCAGTCGGCATTGACTATGCCAGGTATTGCCGGTATCGTGTTGACCTTGGGTACAGCTGTGGATGCTAACGTGCTTATCTACGAGCGTATTAAGGAGGAGTTGAAACTTGGTAAGGGTATGAAGCAGGCTTTGAATGAAGGTTATGGAAATGCTTTCTCAGCTATCTTCGACTCTAACTTGACATCACTCATTACTGGTGTGATTCTTCTTGTGACTGGTACTGGTCCTATCCGTGGTTTCGCTACTACTTGGATCATTGGTATCGTTATCTCATTCTTCACTGCAGTATTCCTCACACGTCTTGTGTTTGAGAACCGTGTAAGCAAGGATAAGTGGATGAATCAGACTTTCACAACAAGCTTCTCTAAGAACTTCATGCAGGATAAGAACTATCACTTCCTTAGCATGTATAAGACAACCTTCACTGTTTGGGGTGTTGCTGTCTTGGTTTGTATCGTTAGTTTCGCTGTTCGTGGCTTGAGTCGCAGTATTGACTTCACTGGTGGTCGTAACTATGTTGTCACATTGAACAAGCCTACCCATGTAGAGGACGTTCGTAAGGTGATGCAAGGTGCCTTCGTAAATACTGTTGGTGAGAATGCAGGTAAGCCTGCTACAACAACTGTTATTGCGTTGGGTACAGATGGTAAGACAGTTCGTGTATCAACCAACTACAATATTGATTCTAACAATCCTGCTGAGGATGACAAGGCTGAGACAATCCTTTACAATGCATTGAAGAAGGGTGGCTTTGTTAGTCAGGCAAGTGTACAGAACTTCAAGAACCCAGATATTCGTGAGGGTGGCTCTATTATTCAGAGTGCAAAGGTTGGTCCTTCAATCGCTAAGAGCATTACTTATAATGCTATCATGAGCGTATTGTTGGCTATCTTCTTCATCTTCTTGTATATCCTCTTGCGTTTCCGTAACATTGGTTTCTCTGTTGGTTCAATCGTTGGTTTGGTTCTCGATACCACAATCGTTATCGGTTGCTTCTCGTTGTGCTATGGTTGGATTGGTTTCTCACTTGAGATAGACCAGACCTTCATCGGTGCTATCTTGACCGTAATCGGTTATGATATCAACGATACCGTGGTTGTTTACGACCGTATCCGTGAGAACTTGGGTAAGCATAAGCATAATCTTGCAAAGGCTGATATCCAAAAGATCTTCAATGACTCTATCAACCAGACCCTCTCACGTACTATCAATACATCTGTATCAACATTGATCGTGCTCGTGTCTATCTTCATCCTCGGTGGTGATAGCATCCGTAGTTTCTCATTTGCAATGATTATCGGTATTATTATCGGTACTTTGAGTTCAATCTTCATTGCATCTCCTGTTGCTTATCTCGTATTGGGTAAGAAGATTGAGAAGCGTTCACACGAACTTGCAGAGGCACCTGTTGAGGCTTAATCAATAGATAGTCAGAACTGAGGTTTTACACCTTATTATATATAACAGCCCGTTATCAGCAATGGTAGCGGGCTGTTATCGTATTTCTAATGGTACTGAATTGAGTGGCAGTTGGCTGTAAATGATGGCTGACAAGATTGTAGCTTTACTTGTTATGGTTGTTAGCTTACGAATTATTTACATGAAAATAAATATTTTTTTTCGTGAAGATAAATATTTCTTTTCATGAAAATAATTTCTTTTCTTCATGAGAATAATTCGCAGGAGATAGGGTATTATAATCCTAAAAGCCATGAAAGGTGGTATTAAGTGGCTTTGCTATTTGTGCTCTTAACGGTTATTCTCGCCTTCCACTGTTGATAATCTTCTATAGATATAACCATTATTCTTATTGGTATTTACCATCCGCACGATGTGTGTTTACCATCTGCACGATATGTGCGGGGCGTCCGCACTACTCGTGCGCAGCATCAACACGACGACAGAAAAGGGAAAGCAAGACTTATTATGGTGATTTATTGGTTTTTATTTTGCCGTTCATGTGGTTTGCACTACCTTTGTAGTCCAATTAAGAAAGATATAATGAGTAAGAAACATATACTCCTCGTTAATGACATAGCAGGATACGGAAAGGTTGCAACGGCAGCCATGCTTCCTATATTGTCCTACTTGGGACATCCCGTTTATAACCTCCCTACAGCGTTGGTATCCAATACGCTCGACTATGGTAAGTTCAATATCCTTGAGACAACCGACTATATCAAAGGCGTATTCCCAGTATGGAAGGAACTTGGCTTTAGCTTTGATGCGATTGCGACGGGCTTTATCGCTTCAGAGCGACAGGCAAAACTGGTAGCAGACTATTGTCGTGAGCAGGCTGAACGTGGTACGACTATCTTTGTAGACCCGATTATGGGTGATGAAGGAAAGCTCTACAATGGTGTGACAGCTGCAACAATCAACTCTATGCGAGAGATGATTAGTGTAGCCGACCTTACTTTCCCTAATTACACAGAAGCGTGTTATCTTACATCAAGTAAGTATGATGAGAAGGGAGTTAGTTTCGAAGAAGCTAAAAGATTGCTGGATGGTTTGCGACTGATAGGTACAAAGTCGGCAATGATTACTTCTATTCTCGTTGATGGTACACCGTCTGTTGTAGGTTATAACCATGCAACAGATAAGTATTTTACACTACCTTATACCGAGATACCAGTACATTTCCCAGGTACGGGTGATATCTTCTCGGCAATCCTCATTGGTCATCTGTTAGACGGTGAAGAGTTGATTCCAAGTACACAGAAGGCTATTGATGGCGTTTATAAACTGATAGATCTCAATAAAGACAACAAAGACAAAAATAGGGGAATCCCTTTGGAGAAGTATCTTGGTGTCTTGTAACAATAAATTATGGACTGGATTAACGGACTATTTGCCATTCCTTCTGCCCTACAGGCAGTCGTGGTCCTCTCGCTGGTTTGTACAGTGGGATTGGGCTTAGGTAAGATTAGAGTAGCAGGCATATCACTTGGTATTGCCTTTGTATTCTTTTTTGGTATCGCTGCAGGTAGTTTTGGCTTGCAGGTAGATGAGCAGATGCTTAACTACTGTGAGACTTTCGGATTGGTTATCTTCGTCTATACACTTGGACTGAGTGTAGGACCAACCTTCTTTGGCTCCTTCCGACATGAAGGAACCTTGTTTAATCTGTGGAGTTTAGGCGTTATCTTCTTGGGAACCATTATGTCTGTCGTACTCTCATACGCAATGAATGTACCGATGTCAAGCATGGTTGGTATCCTTTGTGGTGCTACAACGAATACGCCAGCACTTGGTGCTGCACAGCAAGCATTGCAACATGCGGGGCATAGTGGTGGTCCGGCAGCATTGGCAACAGCCGTTACTTATCCATTAGGTGTTGTCGGTGTTATCTTTGCCATGATATTTCTTCGTAAGTTCTTTGTGAAGCCTTCCGACTTAGTAGTACATTCGGGAGCAGACGACGACCATACTTATATCGGACAGTTTGTTGTTCTTAATCCAGCCGTTAATGGTAAAACAATCGCTGAGATAGCACAAGGAACACATCGAAAGTTTATTATCTCACGTATTTGGCGTGGTGATGAAGTCATCGTTCCGATGGGTACAACGGTCCTACAAGCTAATGATAATCTGCTTGTAGCGTCAAAACGCGAAGAAGTTCCAGCCATGGAGATACTCTTCGGAAAGCAGGTTAATCGCGACTTGAATAAAGAACAGGTGGATTGGAACCATCTTGACACAAAGGTGGAGAGCCGTGTTATCATCTTGTCAAACGGTGTGTTAAATGGCAAAAAGCTTGGTCAGCTTCATTTGCGCGATGCTTATAATGTCAATGTGAGCCGTGTTATCCGTGCTGATATCAAGCTGTTAGCAACGCAAGACCTTGTTCTTCGTTATGGCGACCGCCTTACCTTGGTGGGTCAACCAGAGGCTATTGATCATGCAGAGACCTTCTTGGGCAACTCTGTTAAGACGCTTAACGAACCTAATCTTGCTGTCATCTTCCTCGGAATGCTTCTTGGTTTGGCTTTAGGAACAATCCCTCTCAATATCCCTGGTATGGAGTCTCCAATCCGATTGGGTATTGCTGGTGGTCCAATCATCATGGGTATATTGGCTGGAGCCTTTGGTCCTCGTTTGCATTTCATTGCTTATACGACGCGTAGTGCCTCACTCATGCTTCGTAAATTGGGCTTATCACTCTATCTGGCGTGCTTAGGCTTGGATGCTGGTAAAGACTTCCTTGACACCGTTGTGCGCCCAGAAGGTTTGCTATGGATAGGTTTAGGCTTTGCACTTACCGTTGTTCCGGTTGTTATTGTTGGGTTAATAGCCCTGCGATTGAAGAAGTTTGACTTCGGAACTATCTGTGGTATCCTTTGCGGTTCGATGGCTAATCCAATGGCATTGGGCTATGCCAACGACACTGTCAAGGGTGAAACGAGCAACATTAGTTATGCTTCTGTTTATCCTTTGGGCATGTTTGCCAGGGTTATCATTGCACAGATATTAGTCATGTTCTTCGTCTGATAGGTCCTTAGTGTCGCAATGGTTATCAGCTTATCTCAGTTATCAGTAGGCTATTCGCTGCCCCATCCCGTTATCTCTGACATCAACTTAGAGTTACAGAGTGGGCAATTAGCATGCTTGATAGGAGAGAATGGAATTGGTAAATCAACCCTTTTAAAGACCCTAACGGGCTTTCTTCCGAAGTTGAAAGGTAGCCTTTTGTTGGGTAATCGTGATATCGAGTCTTTCTCTCAGCGAGAACTTGCACGGCAGGTGAGCATTGTTTTGACACAAAAGCCTGATGTGCAGAACCTCACGATAGAGGAGATAATAGGCTTGGGAAGGTCGCCTTATACAGGTTTCTTTGGTCGATTGCGTGCAGAAGACCGTAAGGTTGTTGATGATGCAATCGCTACGATGGGGATTGAAAAGCTCAGAGGGAGAATGATTCAGACCCTTTCTGATGGCGAAAGGCAGAAGGTGATGATTGCGAAAGCACTGGCTCAAGAGACCTCTATCATCTTACTTGATGAGCCAACAGCCTTCCTCGACTTCCCTTCTAAGGCTGAAACCTTTCTGTCTTTACAGCGAATGGCACACGAAAGGGATAAGCTTATCCTCCTATCAACGCATGACTTAGAACTCGCTGTACGCTTTGCCGATAGCTTGCTGGAGGTAAAGAAGGGTGCGTTACAAACTGTGTCTGCATCGGAAGTGAAGGCTTCTATCCGTGCAATCATTGATAGTTAGTCTTGGTTTTAGTCAATGTTTCAATAGCTTTCGCATCCCAATACGTAATAAATAAAACATTAGAATAAATAGAAAGAACTTATGAAAAAGAATGTATGGATAGCTCCTATCGTCCTTGTACTTGCTTTAATCTTGAATAGTTGTGGTACACAACAGAAGGCAGCAGCACCAGTTACGACACCAGTTGCTCAAGAACCAGTTGTCGCAGTTGAGCCTTTGAAGGAGGTTCTCAGTATTGCAGACGCTTTGGATATGTATCAGAATCCAGACAAGGTAGAGGCTATTACGAAGAAATATGGTTATAAATTGAAGACAAATTATGAGGTTTATCGACTCGATAAGTTCTCTAAGATGTACTATAAGAATTGTGCGCTTGCAAAGCTTCTTACCGCTGATAAGTATGAGGATTATCCAAAGCCAATGCGCAAAGGTGTGTCAAGTTACGTAGCATTTAAGGATGGAGCAATCATCATTGCAGTGTTTAATCAGCCTGCATATGACAACCTTGTGGCGCAGGTAAAGGCTGCAGGTTTCACCTTGGATATGCCTGGTAGTGAGGATATCTATACCAACGGCAGCCGCACTATCGCTTGTTATAAGGACGGAAAGAGCGTGAGAATTCAGTAAAACAGCCGTTGCTTTTACCGCTCTTTGCGCTTATTAGCATAAGTCATAACCCTCTCATCGCTTCTCTTTTACCATAAATCGTGGTATAAGAGAAGGATGAGAGGGATTTTCTTTGGTTCCTTTGTTAAATATGTGGATGCTTTTTCGTATTGCTTTAATCCAAATTCTGATATTGAAAAACATTTATTTTAAGCCTTCGAAAATCTGCTGACAAGGTTTTAAAAAATCATTCTGTGTTTTGATAAAAGTACTAACAAACCTTAAACACTTTCAAAGTATGCCTCATAGTCATGCCATTTTATGCTGGATTTATATTGTACTGCTATCTTCATCAGATGTCTGAACAAGTCATATTCTGGCTTTTTACTATCCCTAAACCAACGACGATTAAATTTCCAACAATACTCATTCAAGTATAATTGGAGAAAACGCTCATCGATTTCTTTGTGAATCGCATCAATACTACTACGGCATTCTCCTGTAACGATGTGAACCCATGGCAAGACTTTGGTAACAACCTCGTGAGGGGTGCTCTCAGTCTCAATATGCTGAACAAGACCTGTCAGAGTCTTCTTCAACCCCATGAGATTATGTCCTCCGTCAGAATGTATCTTTGAATCCTGATTCACAGACTTCTGAGCATAAGGCGCCAGTGTCTTGTATTTACTATCAGGCAATGCATACATTTTGATATAACGGACAGCTTTCTTCACTTTGCTTCTGTTAGCTTGCTTCATAAGTTTAGAGGCTTTGTTAAATCGTTCTGTGTCAGTATTGTCTGATAGGTATTCGTTTAGGATTGAACCTGCATCTTTACTCTGTGCAATTACCAACACAGGAGTTTTCTTACTCTTAAGGACCTTTTCTCCGCCCTCCTCTGAAATGAAGGAAGTTGAGAAATATGACAAGTCGAGCTCTATCTGGTCAGAGAGTGTATAGATGCTGTCCCTCTGCCCCATAATATCTCGCAATTTCATCATCATCAACCATGCGGGAGAGTAATATTCGAGTTCAAGCTGATGCTGGATCTCCTTAGCCGACAGTACCTGCTTGATGGACGTCATCATGTGCGCAGTAAAGAACCAATCATACAGCGGTAGTTTGCTATGTTCCATAACGGTACCCTTTGTCAACGGGATTCTGTTGCCACAGTTCTCACACTGAAAGGATTTCCTTCCAGGCAGCCATTTATACTTTGTAGCTCCACACTTAGGACACACAACACCTATCTCCTCTCGAACAGCTCTAAGGTAGTTCTCGCAGCTATCCTCATCGGGGAACATCTGGAAGAAGTCTTTCAATAACATAGCTCTCATATTTGTGACAAATATAATTGATTTTCAGATTTTTACAATGGAGCTATATTGAGATTAACATACCTTAGTACTTTTATCAAAACACAGAAAAAAATCATTACATATTTTCAAATAAAACATCTGTAAATAAGGATAAAAACACAGATAAAAGGTAAGTTTGCAACCAACAGTAAATCAATTAGTTATAAAACAGCAAAAAAAAGGTGCTTAATTGGACTTCAAAAGGGCGTTAGTAAGGGTCTTAAAGGGCATCTTTTGCAAGCCAATTGGGCGTCTTTTAGAAGCCAAAAGAGCATGTATTCAAAATTGTGATGTGAAAAATTATGACAGAATAATAAGTTATTAGCCTAATTAGCCCAATTGGACTAAATAGCCTAATTAGGCTAATAGGAATAAATTGTTTGTAGAAGACAGATAGATATCATACCTAATTACATTTATCGCATAGTTTATCCTCCTTTGTAAAACCATCTAATTGAAGGTAATCATACCATGTATGTGGATGAATCTCATTCTATTAACAATCTACGTATTTAATGGAAGAACCTTTTCTTTATACTTTTCTCATCATTTTGTTTGCTTTTCTCAGTAACAAAGACTATATTTGTTGTCTTAATACTTTGAAAGTCTAACTAAATGAGAAATCTACTATTGACCTGCCTTTTAGGGCTTATTAGCCTCACTTCTACAGCACAACAGACCTATGATTGGGAAGAATTGTTTGAAGAACTCTATACAAGTAACGAAGAAAACATGGATGCAAAGGAGGAAAGCTTTGAACTATTAGCCGACCTTTCAGAACATCCACTCAACCTCAATACGGCAAGTAGGGAAGAACTTGCACGTATTCCGTTTCTTACAGCAGAACAAATTGAGGACATACAAGCCTATGTTTATCAATATCATGGTATGCAGTCATTGGGCGAGTTGGCTATGATTGAGTCCTTAGATGCCCTTCGTCGCCAGCTTCTTCCTTATTTTGTCTATGTCTCTCCAGTAGAAGAACAACACCAGTTTCCCACACTTAAATCAATTATAAAAGGTGGAAAGCACACCATCTTATTGACCGCTCATATTCCTTTTTATCAGCGTGAAGGCGACCAGAAAGGCTATCTTGGCTATCCTTATGCCCATTCTTTTCGTTATTCCTTCCGTTATGGCGATTATGTTCAGGCTGGATTGGTAGGCGCACAAGATGCTGGTGAACCCTTCTTTGCGTATGGTAATCGTCTTGGTTATGACCATTACAGTTTTTACTTGCTGTTAAGAAAGATGGGACGGTTGAAGACTTTGGCTGTAGGACGGTATAAAGTGAACTTCGGACAAGGACTCATTATCAACAATTCCTTTGGCTTTGGGAAACTTGCCATGCTCTCAACGTTAGGCAGACAAGCAACAGGTATTCGCGCACATTCCTCTCGTTCGGCTGCTAACTACCTGCAGGGGGCGGCTGCAACGGTAGAAATTGCAAAGCATCTTGACCTAACCACTTTTCTTTCTTACCGCAGTATAGATGCTACATTAACGGATAGCGGGACCATTAAGACAATTCTCAAGACTGGTTATCACCGTACTGTGCGTGAGATAAACAGTAAAGATGCTGCTACACAGTTTACTGCTGGAACCCATCTCAGCTGGTCATCGGGTGCTTTTCGTGTGGGACTGTCGGGCGTTTATTCTTGTTTCAACAAGGAGCTAACGCCCAATACGTCCTTATATTATCATCATTATGCTCCTTCAGGGACTAACTTTTGGAACGTAGGTGCAGACTATAGCTATCAACATCCACGTTGGTCGTTGGCAGGTGAGACGGCAATGGATAGCAAAGGAAGCATTGCTATGGTGAATAATCTTTCCTATTTGCCAACTTCTAAGCTCTCTTTACTTGCCGTTCAGCGTTATTATGGCTATCAATACACAGCACTCTTTGCACGTAGTTTTGGTGATAATGGGACGGTTCAGAATGAAAGTGGATTACTTGTTGGTGCTAATTGGAATGTAAAACGGGGTTTGTCGCTCATGGCTTATACTGATTTCGCTTATTTCTCACACCCTCGTTTTGGCGCACATACAGCCAGTAAGGCATGGGATAACCTACTGATGCTTACTTATAGCCGTCAACGTTGGTCGCTCTTGGCTCGCTATCGCTTTAGAATACGTGAGAAAGACAATAGAGATAAGACTACTCTTGTCAACGAAGTAACGCAACGTGGTCGCCTTTCTTTGGCTTATTCGGCAGAGTCTTGGAGCTATAAAAGTCAGTTGGATGTCGTTGCAAGTAATTATCTCAAGCGTAGTTTCGGTTATATGGTGAGTGAGTCAGGGGCTTGGAAGCCGCTTTCGTGGCTCACGCTGAATGGTATGATTGGTTATTTCCAAACGACAGATTTCGCTTCACGTATCTATGTTTACGAGCGTGGTCCACTCTATTCTTTTAGCTTTCCAGCCTTTTTTGGTAAGGGTATGCACTATAGTCTGTTTGCTCGGGCAGACCTATCGAGCCGTCTTATGATTATTCTTCGCAGTTCTACCACGCATTATTTCGACCGTGACCACATATCTTCTGGACTTCAACAAGTCAACTCCTCAATGCTAAGTGGACTTGATATTCAATTGCGATGGCGGTTTTAGGTGTTGATACTTGCTGTGGTTACGATTTATGGGGACGATAGTGTAGGGCGTTATTCACCAAAAGCTTCATAGTTTCCCATCCGTACGAGCATTGGGAAATGGCGTCGGTAACGATAAAGAGAGAAGTCACCTTCGTCGTCAAACGGCGTAAAATCGAATTGATGTGTGGCTTGATACTTTGCAGTAGAATTGTATTCGTCAACGTAGATGTTCGTCAAACAGGGTTGTCCATCAGACATATTGATAAGGATTTGATAGTCATATTTGTATCCTTGTCCACCCACATAACTCAGTTCTATACCCACTTTTCCTGTCCTAATCTCCTCAAAACTTAGCATTGTATCCGCCTCCGTGTTACGGATAACATTGCTATAAACCCATCTTTTTCCCTTGTATTCAATGATAAGAAGACGGTCGGTAAAGATCGAATCTGTGATGCTGTCTATGCTTGTCGTCATCGTTATTGGAGACAAAATAGCGGCATTCATCCCCCTGAAAGATGCTTCACTCGTCTTCACATAGAAGTTAGATATCTTAAACCCCTTCCATGTATAAAACCCCTTCCAGCGGCTTGGTGTAGGACAACTAAGTGTTATGGTGTTATTCGCAAAGCTTGTCAGGTGTTGAATTGGCTTCCCATAATATTCCATAACCGTATCAGCATCGACATCATATCCGTCCTCTATCAGTGGATTATCAGCCTTTTTACTTGTCTTTGTGGTGTCGGCAGAAAGGTTGAAAGCCATACAATTAACAGCAAACAGCGTAAATAATAAAAAGTAGAAAACCTTTCTTCTCATATTACTAACCCTCTTTTGTTTTATTATTAACTATCGATTCTATTCTTTCCTATGCCTGCAAAAGTAATTAAAAGTACCGACATAAACAAGTAAGAACTATGTTTGCCGAATTATTTACATGAAAATAAATATTTTTTGTCGTGAAAATAAATATTTATCTTCATGAAAATAAATTCTTCTTGTCATGAAAATAATTCGTAGGAGAAGCTTGTTGCGCTATTGCGCTACCCTCTTTTTGATTAGTAAACACATACACTTAGGTGATAATAAAAGCTGTTTTCTGTCGCTTGTTATCCTTTTTTTATCTATATTTGCAGATGAAAGCAATACTATATACGACATGAAACAAGTCAGTAAGATAACTCTTTGTTTGCTCTGTGTGGCAATAGTGTTGACAGGTTGCCGTGATAAGGTACGGTCAAAAGCCGATACTGCCAACCATCAAGCCGCGGTAAGCCAGTCAATGAAGCGTATATCAAAGGTGGAAAAACAAGGAGATATGCATCAATATGATGTTGCTGACAAGCAGCGAATAACTGATTTCATTCCCAAAGGTTATAAACTATTTGAGAAGATATTGGGTGACTTAAACAAAGATGGGCTTGAAGACTGCGTGTTAATCATCAAGGCAACACGCAAGGATGGCTTCGTAAAAAACAGTTTTGATAAAGTGGTAGATCGTAATCGTAGGGGTATTATCATACTGTTTACTGAGAAAGATGGTTATAAACTTGCGTCGAAAAATTACAATTGCTTCTCATCAGAGAATGAAGAAGGGGGTGTTTATTATGCTCCAGAACTGTGGGTAGAGGAGAGAAAAGGGAATCTTTATTTGCGTTATTGTCATGGTCGGTATGGTTATTGGGAGTATTGTTTTCGTTATCAAGGCTCAGATTTTATGCTTATAGGTTATGAAGCAACTTATAACCATGGTCCATTAGTCTTAGGAAAAACAAGTATCAATTTTCTTACAGGTGTTGAATATGATGATGAGAATATCAATGCTGACAAGTTTGATGCAGATTCTGATGATGATCCAGTGGCTGATGAGGTATTCAAGAGGACCGTCGTTAAACTGAAGAAGAAGCCGTTAATGAAGCTTTCGGAAATAGAAGATTTCGACGAACTAAGGTTTGAATAGTTATCTTAAACAAAGGGATTACGAATAAAAGAGTTTGTATGTTGTCGTTTTGTTCTTAGTTTTTGAGAAGGTTTCTTATATCGCTTTTGGTAAATAAAACGAGTTGAACATGTAGCTTTTAAGAGCAGTGTAGAGTTATCGAGTGCTTGCTTTTGAAACGTATAAAACGCAAGAATCGGCTCAAAATACCATTCATTCCACTCGTTTTTAGGTTCGCTTTCAACGCTAAGTGGACTTGATATTCAATTGCGTTGGCGGTTTTAGGTCTTGATACTTGCTGTGGTTACGATTTATGGGGAGCCTCTTTCGTTTTATAATTAACCATCGATTCTATTCTTTCCTATGCCTGCAAAAGTAATTAAAAGTAGCGATATAAACAAGTAAGAACTATGCTTGCCGAATTATTTACACAGAAAGATTGTTCACGAGAATACTTGTTGGTATGGTGTACAAGTTTCTATTTGTTGGTAAGACCTCTTATTTCCCTGTCAAAATCAGAGTCTATTTTTTGTGTCTTATTGAATATATCATATTCATTTTCAGCCTTTTCTTTAGCTTGTAATGCTGAAATATGACCTTTGTCAGGCAGGATTTTATATTGACGGAAAGTAAGGAAAGCATCAACACTCTTAGCGAAATCAGACATCGTGAATGTATTTTCTCGTTCAACTAAATCCTCAACATAATCAAAGAATCCTGTGACAGCTCTCTCTAATTGTCTTATTTGAATCTCAGATAAGTAGTTTTTGGCTATTGTAACATCTGATTTCAATATTCGACCATTTGGAGAATTTTTCCAAGTTGTTAGTCCCATGTGTTCTTGGTTGTGGTCAGCTTTCGTGTAGATAATCTCAGCTGCAGTCTGTCCTGTGATTGCATAGTGAAAACGATTTTGTATCATGGAGTAAAACTCTCGAGTTGTTGGCGCTTGTTTGTCATAATCTGTGCTACATTCTGCATAGATATCTGTTATCTGTTGCCAAATACGTCGTTCGCTTGCGCGGATAGAGCGGATGCGTTCTAAAAGTTCTTTGAAGTAGTCTTTTCCGAAAACATCCTTTCCTTGTTTGAGGCGTTCATCATCTAATATAAACCCTTTATGGATATATTCTTTTAATATACCAGTTGCCCATTTGCGGAAATTAGTTGCTTTAATAGAATTTACACGATAACCAACAGAGATGATTGCATCAAGATTATAGAATGTCAACTCTCTATTTACGTTACGTTTTCCTTCTTTTTGAACTACCGAGAATTTCTCGGTAGTTGATTCTTCATTCAATTCTCCTTCTTTGAAAATATTTCTCAGGTGTAGTCCTACATTATCTACAGTACAATCAAAAAGCTGTGATACAGCTTTTTGTGTCATCCATATAGTTTCATCCTTGACAAGCACTTGTACGTTTTCACCACCTTCAGGACTATTGTATAGTAGGAATTGTATTTCGTTGTTCATTTATTAATACTCTGCTAATAGTTATATTTTTCTATTACAAAAATAAGAATTTGAGGTTAAAAAAACAAGTATTCAGTATTATTCTTTTAGAAATTAAATCACAATGTGAATTATAAGAGGGTATTGTATAAAGAATTTTAAGTTTTGCGTATAAGCCTCGAGCGCTTGCCTTTAAAACGTATAGAGCGTAAGAATTGGCTCAAAAGACCAGTCATTTTACTCGTTTTTAAGCTTATGATGAGCTGATAATTGTTTTTTTATTGCTTTATTTGGACTGATTAAGGTTTGAGAATTATTAGTGTTTGGACAAAACTTTGCACCTATTAGTTTGTTATTATCGTCTTACTACGTTCATTATAATGATTATCATGCTCTCTCTTTTGCCCTTTTTATAGATGTGTTGGTGCTCCGCACATGTGGTGCTGATGCTCCGCACATATCGTGCTGATGGTAAACACCAATGGTGTTGAGCACTAAATAGCTTGCAAAAAGTTCTCGAAATGGGAGCGATGTGTTGTTAGGAAAGAGATATGCTGCCATAAGCAAAGATATCTTCTTTGATAAAGGGAGACTTACGTTTACGAAAACAAAACGAAAAAAGGCAATTATAACGTGTGGTGATTCACACATTATAATTGCCTTTTAAGGTTATCTGAAAAAGCCGATTAGGCTTATCTTATCCCACTTGACTACCTGGCTTCACCTCACCCATAGTTGTTGTTACAGAGAGGGAACCATCGAAGTTAACGGCAGAGAGAATCATTCCCTGGCTCTCGATGCCCATCATCTTACGAGGAGCAAAGTTAGCAACGAAGAGAACGTCCTTACCAGTGAGCTGCTCTGGCTCGTAGTAGGCTGCAATACCACTGAGAATGGTGCGCTCAACACCCGAACCATCGTCGATAGTGAACTGCAAGAGCTTCTTACTCTTCTTCACCTTCTCACACTTGATGATATGTCCTACACGGATATCAAGCTTCTCGAAGTCTTCGAAAGGAATGTCCTTCTTGATAGGTTCAGCCTTGTAGGAAGCGGCTTCGTTAGCCTTCTTAGTCTCTTCCAACTTACGCAACTGAGCCTCGATAGCCTCATCCTCAATCTTCTCGAAGAGCAACTCAGGCTCAGCCAACTGCTTACCAGCTGGGAGAAGGTCGGTAGAACCAAGTTCACTCCACTCATACTCCGTCATGTTTATCATCTCACGGAGTTTCTTACTGCTGAATGGCAAGAATGGTTCGAAGGCAATACTGAGGTTAGCAACGAGCTGAAGCGAGATGTAGAGAATAGTCTCCACACGCTTAGGGTCGGTCTTCCAAAGCTTCCAAGGCTCTGTCTCTGCAATGTATTTGTTACCGATGCGGGCGAGGTTCATAGCCTCTTTCTGTGCCTCACGGAACTTAAAGATTTCAAGATAGGACTCAACTTTCTCCTTAACATCCTTGAACTCTTGGATAGTCTGGCGGTCAATCTCCTCCAATTCACCACAAGCAGGAACCACACCATTCCAATACTTCTTGGTCAATTGCAGTGCACGGTTAACGAAGTTACCATATACAGCAACGAGTTCAGAGTTGTTACGCTCTTGGAAGTCTTTCCAAGTGAAGTTGTTATCTTTGGTTTCTGGTGCGTTAGCAGTCAGTACATAGCGTAGTACATCCTGCTTTCCTTCAAAGTCGCGGAGGTACTCGTGGAGCCATACCGCCCAGTTCTTACTTGTAGAAATCTTATCGTCTTCAAGGTTAAGGAACTCGTTTGATGGTACGTTATCAGGCAAAATATAATCGCCATGCGCCTTCAACATAGTTGGGAAGATAAGACAGTGGAACACGATGTTGTCCTTTCCAATGAAGTGAACAATACGTGTCTCTGGGTCTTGCCACCACTTCTGCCAGTTGCCGAAGTGCTCTGGATCCTTTTCGCAAAGCTCCTTTGTGTTTGAAATATAGCCGATAGGCGCATCAAACCATACGTAAAGCACCTTGCCCTCAGCTCCCTCTACTGGTACAGGAATACCCCAATCAAGGTCGCGGGTCATAGCACGTGGCTGGAGATCCATGTCTAACCAGCTCTTACACTGACCATAAACGTTTGGTCTCCACTCCTTATGATCCTCCAAAATCCACTGCTTCAGCCACTCTTGATAGTCATTCAAAGGCAGGTACCAGTTCTTAGTACGCTTGATGATAGGCTGTGAACCAGAGATGGTTGAGTGAGGATTCTTCAGTTCCATAGGGCTAAGGTCACTACCACACTTCTCGCATTGGTCGCCATAAGCATTTGGATTGCCACAGTGAGGACACTCACCCATGATATAACGGTCGGCAAGGAACTGGTGAGCTTCTTCATCATAGTACTGCTCACTCTCCTTCTCGACGAGCTTACCATCATCATATAGCTTACGGAAGAAGTCTGAAGCAAACTTGTGGTGAGTCTCACTTGTTGTGCGACTATAGATGTCGAAGGAGATACCAAACTCTTCAAAAGAGTCCTTTATCAACTTATGATAACGGTCACATACGTCCTGTGGGGTGATACCTTCCTTCTTAGCACGGATGGTGATAGGCACACCATGCTCGTCACTACCACCAATGAAAGCAACTTCACGCTTCTTCAATCGGAGATAACGAACGTAGATATCGGCAGGAACATATACACCAGCAAGGTGTCCTATATGTACACCTCCATTCGCATAAGGCAATGCTGCGGTAACAGTGGTGCGCTTAAATTTCTTTTCTTCCATATCTGTTTGATTATTTATTATCTACTGCAAAGTTACAGTAAATAAGAGAAACGACAAAAGAAATATAGATAAAAGCCTTAAGAGTGTTATGCAGTTATCATGATTTTGTTTACCTTTGCATCCGTTTTAAGATATAATAAGAATGACACGGGATAACAATTGTAGTGTTTCTGCACGCCATAAACTAAGTTTAATGGGCGTTATTGTAACCTTAGGTATTGTTTTCGGAGATATAGGTACATCTCCTTTGTATGTGATGAAGGCTATTGTTAGGGCTGGAAACCCTGTTAATGCTGAATATATCATCGGTGCAGTGTCGTGTATTATATGGACATTAACCCTACAAACGACTGTTAAATATGTCTTAATAGCCCTTCGCGCGGATAATAAAGGAGAGGGCGGAATACTCGCTTTGTATGCTTTAATACGTCGACATAGTCGTAAATGGTTTTATTTCTTAGCGATTATTGGTGCCAGTACGCTGATAGCTGATGGTGTAATAACGCCTTCTATTACAGTTCTTTCTGCTATAGAGGGATTGAAGGTCTATGAACCAGAGACCCCAGTTGTGCCTATTGCCCTTTGTATTGTTACTGTTTTGTTCTTCATTCAGCAATTTGGAACGAATATGATTGGCAAGTTGTTTGGTCCATTAATGCTCTTATGGTTCTCGATGTTGGGTGTGTTAGGAGCTATGCATATCGGTGATTATATTCCTATTCTGCAAGCTTTCAATCCTTTACATGCCATCCGCTTGCTGACGAGTAACCCAGAGTGGTTCTTAATCTTGGGTGCAGTGTTCCTTTGTACGACTGGTGCTGAGGCCTTATACTCCGACTTAGGGCATTGTGGAATTAATAATATCCGTACGAGTTGGGCCTTTGTCAAGGTCATGTTAATCCTCAACTATCTTGGTCAAGGGGCTTGGATAATTGCACATGTCGATAATCTTACCTCTGGGTTGAACCCTTTTTATGCCATTATGCCCCACGGTATGCTCTTTTTCGGTATCGTCATGGCAACGATAGCAGCCATCATTGCGAGTCAAGCATTGATTAGTGGGTCGTTTACTATCTTCAGTGAAGCAATGAACTTGAAGTTTTGGCCACGTCAGAAGATTAAGTATCCGACCGATGTTAAGGGACAACTTTACATTCCATTTGTCAATATGTCGCTCTTTATCTTATGTGTGATTGTGATACTTTTCTTCCAGAGTTCGGAGCGAATGGAGGCTGCTTACGGCTTGTCAATCACGATAACTATGCTCATGACTACCTTCCTCTTGAGTGCTTATCTTACTATTCGTCGAGTAAATCATTGGCTAACACTTCTGTTCCTTATCGTCTTTGTCGGTTTGGAGAGTATCTTCTTCGTCGCAAACATGGCAAAGTTTATGAATGGAGGTTGGGTAACCATGCTTCTTGCCAGTGTGATGATAGCAATCATGTATGTGTGGTATAATGCCACAACCATTCGTAATTCGCAGATACAGATACGTGATGTTCGTGAATCATTCAGTATTATTTCCGATATTAAGAACGATGATTCAATCCCTAAGTATGCGACAAATATCGTCTATCCCACCAAACTTGGAGGTAAATACGACATCGAACAGAAGATTCTCTATTCAATCATTAATAAGCATCCAATGCGTGCTGACCATTATTTCTTGCTGCATATAGACTATCAAGACAGTCCTTCAACACTGGAGTATGACGTTACCACGCTTGTTCCCGCTACTCTTTATCGTATCAATCTACGGTTAGGATTCCGCATCCACCCACTTGTCAATCGTTATTTTAGGCAGATAATCGAGGATATGGTGGCTAATAATGAGTTCTCTCTTGCGTCATCTTATCCTTCACTGGCTAAGCATAATGTGATGGGAAACTTCGTATTTGTGCTTATTAATAGGATTTATTCAACCTTCACTTCTTTCTCTTTTAAGGAGCGACTTATCATGGATGCCTATGAATGGATCGACCATTTGAAATTGAGTATAACACGTTCTTTAGGTCTGAATACGAGTAACGTCTTGATAGAGAACGTACCACTCACGGTGAAGTCACATGCTAAAAAGGCAGGAAATGGTATTCCAAGGGTTGAAAGAATTGAGGAAAATGGGGACTTTCATTAAAAGCGTTGCTTGTTAATAGAATGAGATTAACCTACATATATGGTATGATTACCCTCTATTAGATGGTTTTAGAACGGCGGATAAACTGCACGATAAACATAATTAGGTGCGATGTTTATCTGCCTTCTACAAACAACTTATTCCCTCATTAGTTGAAGTTTGTAAACTATTTTCATACGGTCCGAAGCCAATACATGCTCTTTTGGCTTCTAAAAGATGCCCAATTGACTTGCAAAAGATGCTCTTTAAGCCCCTTACTAACGCCCTTTTGAAGTCCAATTAAGCACCTTTTACTTTGCTATTTTATAACTAACTGATTTGCTGTTGATTACAAATCCGCTTTTTATATGTGGTTTTGCCGTTATTTATTGATGTCTTATTCGAAATTGTGTAATGATTTTTCAAACCCTTATCTGCAGATTTTCGGAGTCTAAAAAGAAATGATTTTTAATGTCAGAGGATGATAAAAGGACAGATAGTTAACTGTATTAGCTATGTTTTTATTTAATGAGTAACTTCGATTCTTCTGCAAAAGCAATACGGAAGAACCGAAAAGCGAAGAGTAGATAGCTTCGATACCTATAAAGGAGTATCAAAACTCATCCGCTCTTGGGTTATGGGATGGGTGAATTCAAGGTGAGCTGCGTGTAACCAAAGGCATTCAGCTCGTTGTCCGTAGAGGTTGTCTCCTATGATAGGAGTACCCAATCCGTCTGGATGAGCACAATGAACGCGCAGCTGGTGGGTACGACCTGTCAGCGGATAGAGCTCAATCTTCACTGCTTTCAATGTTTCTTTTCCGTATGTTGTCTTACCGATAAGGCGATACTCGGTGATAGCTGGCTTCCCATTAGTTCTATCAACACGCTGCCGAGGACGGTCGTCTGGGTCGGGAGAGAGTGGAAGTTCTATCCGTCCCTCTGTTGGTAAATGTTTGTCAAGGATAGAGAGAGGAAGTAAAGCAACATACTTCTTCTTGACAGTTCGCCTAATAAACTGTGCTTGCAAAGCCTTATGGACCTCAGAAGTACGCGCAACAACGAGTAAACCACTTGTTGCCATGTCTAATCGATGTACCATAAATGCATCGCTCTTACCCTTCCATCGTTCGCAAAGAATACTATAAATGGATGCTTGATTACCTTTCCCAGGAACAGAAAGTAAGCCCGACGGTTTGACAACCACTGCAAGATAATCGTCTTCATAGAGTATTTTTAGCCCTTCAGAAGGTACGGTTTCTGTTTCATTATTTATCCTATCGCACTCCTTATAGTCAACGTCTATCCCTTCCAACATCCACTCCAAGATCGGTTTACACTTTCCATTACAAGCAGGATAGTAGTTTCCATGCTGTCTTATCTCGGTCTTTGGCGATGGTCCCCACCAAAACATTGCCATGCTAATAGGCTTATAACCATGTAGAAAAGCATATTGTAAGAGCTTTGGTTCACAGCATTCACCTGCGCCAGAAGGTGGAAGTAGTGAAGCTGCGAGACTCTCCTTGGCAGCACGTTCAGCAGTATTTACACTTGTTATATGGGCAGCCTTCGTACGTGCAGGACTATTCTTCAGATAGTAATCACGGAAGATATCGAGTAAGTTCTTACGCTCTCCGTGTGCATTGAGCAGTGAGAACTGAGAGAAAAGCCAACGTTGAAGACGATCAGACTTCATTTTTCGCTCTCGTTTCCAAGCTGTTATCTGTTCTTGATAGCTGCTCACAACTGTCTGTGCAGCGGTAATCTGTTCAGCATAAGCCTTTTTCTTACGTTGCAATTCGGCTTTAAGAAACTGGCTCTGACGTGTCATCTCATTGCGTTCTGCCTCTGAAATAAAAGCCTCCTTACGTCGTTTGTCACGTAAGAACTTGGCACCTTGCAGCACTCTCCGTGCTTCTTCGATAGCCTTTTCTGCCTCTTGCTGAATCGATTTTAGGTTTTCCTGTGCCTGTCGATAGGCTGTTGAGGCTTTTAGTTGGGCTATCTTTTGATTCAATTGGGTAATCTCAGCCTCATGAATCTTGAAGTAACCATCGGGCTGGAGATAGTCGAAAACAGCAGGAACAAAGTCTTCTCCCTCATCAGCTATCTGTCCAGAGTAGGCTTGCAGATAGCCAACCTCTCCGTTTCGCTCAACAATCAGAACGCCATACATCTTCCCTTCGATTGGTTCAATAGGGAGATTTGCCTGCAACAGCTTGACTGCTGCACGGCAAAGAGCGTCCGGTTCGTAATCGAAAGGATTATTAAACCGAGCGGGTAGGGGATGTTCTGATAGGATAGGATGGAACTTCATGGTGCAAAGGTAAGGAATAGTTGACAAGTAAACAAGTTTACGAGTAGATGAGTTGATTGTTTTGGAGTTGATAAGTAGACAAGTTGACGAGTGAACAAGTTACTTGCTTTTGAGGAAATATGAAGATTGTTGGAGAAATGAAAAGCAACAATAAAAGGAAAAAGCACGCTTTTCTCTTAGAAAAAACATTACTTTTGTCGCTATGAAAAAATACTTACTTGTATTTCTGATGCTGATATGCTGTGGTCTATCTGTGATGGCACAGCAACAGAACGAAGGTGGGAAGACCCGCCCAAAGGTGGGACTTGTGCTTGGTGGCGGTGGTGCGAAAGGTGCTGCAGCCATAGGAATACTAAAGGAGTTGGAGCGAGAAAAGATTCCTATTGACTATATTGCTGGAACAAGTATAGGAGCGATTATTGGCGGATTATACGCACAGGGCTATCGTGCAGATGACCTCGAAAAACTCTTCCGCTCGCAGAATTGGTTGGCACTTTTGGCAGATAGAGACACAACATTGGTTGGAAAGGTCTATAAAGAGGAAGATGGTGTAATCTATCTCTTTGGCTTTCCTGTGCGTAAAAAGGCTGATGCTGATAAAAATACAGGGTTCTGGATGTTGCATGGTGACCATGTCTATAATTTCCTTGACTCACTCGTCAGTCGTTCTCCAGTACAACGTGGTATCGTTAAGCAGGCTATTCCCTTCTCGTGTGTAGCCTTTGACATCCGTCGTCAACAAGAAATAGTCCTTGATACTGGTTCCATGGCGCGTAATATGCGTGCCAGTATGGCTATTCCCGGTGCGTTCAAACCTGTGCAGATAGACACACTGATGCTGGTGGATGGCGGTATGGGCAATAATCTTCCAGTGGATGTTGTACGAAAGATGGGGGCAGATATCGTTATTGCCGTCGACCTTCAACAGCGCAAACATGATGACTATCGTTCGCCTTTCGGCTTTCTGAAAGGACTGGGAGGTATCTTAGATTGGTTGGCAGAACGTCCTGATATAAAGAAATATAATGTCAATCGCATGAAAGCCGACCTCTATATTAATCCCGATTTAGGTTCTTATGGTGTCACCGACTTCAATGCAAAGGCGATAAAAGCTATCCTTAAAATAGGCGAGGATACTGGTATTCTGTATCGAAAGCAGTTAGGGACGTTCATGAAAGACCATCAATGATGATTTATTTTTATGAAAATAACTTGTAACAATGCTGTTTTAAGGTTTTCAAAACAGCATTGTTAGACTTGATAAAGCATAATTCTAAAAGGCTTAAAGTTATCTTTTTTTAGTTCCACAGCTATCTTGTATACGCTCATAAAACTGTTCGAGAATAATGAGCATATCATCTGGCAAGTAGCTGATTGCCTTTTCGATTATCCATTCTGGCACAGGATAATAGGCTTCGGCAACCGAACCTGCGATGCAAGCCTTCGTGTCAGTATCTCCATCACATAGGACAGCAAGCCGGATTGTTTCCTCAAAACTGTTGCCATCCATGAAGCAACGCAATGCCATCGGTATGGTTTCTTGGCATGTGCTATCAAAGTGTCCTTCAGAACCAATCTTCTTAATATCCCGCATAGGTGGTAACTTATATCCAAAGAACTTCTCAACTTTGCGCTCGACATCCGACTTAGAAAAGCGCATCAAGCGTAGCCAACAGATAGCTTCAGCAATACATTGTGCACCCTTAATGCCTTCGGGGTGGTTATGACTTACGATAGCACTCTTCTTAGCTTCCTCAATTACATCCTCCCACTCGTCGAATAGCCACCCAATAGGGCTGACACGCATCGCAGAACCATTGCCAAATGAATCCGTAGGCTGGGGATTGTCAGCGTTAATCCATTGGTAGAATCGCTTACCATATCCGCCCATCGGGTCTGGATAACGCCGACACCAATCGAGCAGACTGTCCTTGTAATCACGCTCATTCAGCACTGCATCAGCAATAGCGATGGTACAAATCGTATCATCTGTGTAAGAACAATCAGGGGTAAAAAGCTCAAAGCTTTTCAGTGGGGCTGGTCCAAATTCAAAGCGTGAGCCAACGATGTCTCCTATAATAGCACCAATCATAACTTTTCTTCTTTAAGCTCTCCGTTTCTTGAGAGGGAATTGAAAAATACTATGGGGTATATGTTTTCTTTAGGTTGTTAGTAGTAAATCTATATAAAAAATGATAATCAGCCTCTTTACTCTTAACAATGAGAGGGAAAGGCTTGATGTTTAGTACTCCGACCGGGAATCGAACCCGGATCAAAGGTTTAGGAAACCTACGTTCTATCCATTGAACTATCAGAGCGAGTTTTTCGGTTTTGCTTTGCTTCTAACAAGCGAATAGGTAATAACTCTTGTTTGCAAAGATAGAAAAAAAAAGTTATATATATGTTGAAACGACAGTTTTTTTACCTTTTTACTGTTGTTACAGCATGTGATTTGCTGCTAAAAAAGAGTTCTTCCGTTAAATGTATAGATTGGAAATAGAATAAAAGCTCATACTCTAACATGGTGTGATTACTCCCAAATAGATGGTCTTAGAACGGAGGATAAAACTATATGGTAAATGTAATTAGATGCGATTTCTACCTGCCTTCTACAAACAACTTATTCCTATTAGCCTAATTAGGCTATTTGGGCTAATTGGGCTAATTAGGCTAATAACTTATTATTCTGTCATAATTTTTCACATCATAATTTTGAATACATGCTCTTTTGGCTTCTAAAAGACGCCTAATTGACTTGCTAAAGGTGCCCTTTAAGACCCTTACTAACGCCCTTTTGAAGTCCAACTAAGCACCTTTTCTTGTACTACTTTATAACTGATTGATTCCCTGTTTGTTACAAATCTGCTTTTATAGGTGTTTTTGTAGTTATTTATAGAGGGTTTGTTAGAGTTTTTGTAATGTTTTTTCAAAACCTTTTCTACATTTTTCGAGCTATTAAAATGAAAACGTTTTTAGTATCTTTTCCCTAAAAAAAAAGCTGTATCAAGTGGCATTGTTTGCCAGTTGGTACAGCCTGTCTTATAGTTATAAAAGTAGGATTCTCCTTGCTTTTATGCTCCGTGGAAGAGATACTCCTGCTGAATGTCTTGTGTCATCAGTGTAAAGAGCTTCTCTTGTAGACGATCGGCAAGGTCGAGCGCACTGTTAAGAATCTTATCAGAGAACGCCTGTAACAAGTCTTGTGCATGGAGAGGTTGTGTCTTATAGATGCGTAGATACTCTTCTTCCATCTCACGTTGACGTTGGTCGGTCTCTGCTTCAAATTTAGCATACACCTCTTTGATGATAGGAGCATACTTGTTATAGTTGGTCATACCCAATACCATTATCTTGCGGAACTTCCAATAAGCTGAGTCAGCACTTGACTCACCATTACCCTTTGTGTAAGCCTCTGGATAGGAAGTGATGCCCTGATAGAGTGGGAGGAACACACCGAGGTCTGCCATACCCATAGCGACATAATTGACACAACCGATAGCCTGTGGTAGATCTGGGCGTACCTGCAAGAGGTGGGTCTGTGTGGTACGGAAGATAGAGACAGGACGGTAAGGTTCCTGAGGATTACTATTGAGATATGGGTCGTGCTCCGTATTGTCGTAGTGGAAGCGGAATGCCGTGCGGAGTTCGGTCAGTGTGACCTTATGAGCAGCCTTAGCAAAGACAGGGAAGGTGTTCTTTGTTACGTCATTCTTAATCTTTGGAGAGAAGAACTGCTGCAAACCCCATACACGTGGGTAGTTATAGGTAGTGTCGAGTTTGATATCACGTGCGTAAGCCTCATGGAAATCAAAGGCACCCTGTGCTGGATTGTAAAGTCCATGCTTCTCAGCAAACTCAATCAAGTCGGCTGATGCGAGGTAATTTTCCTTATCATTAGGGTCGTATGTGCGGAAACGGCTCTGGTTACCAGTTACGAAATACTGATCTTTTGGCATACGGCAAGCCAACCAACGATGGCCGCAAGCTGTCTCCAAGTACCATATCTCCTTGCTATCTACAAAGCCAATGCCGAAGCCTTCAGCAATACCATATTTCTCGATGAGCATACCCAATCGCTCAACACCTTCGCGGGCGGTGTGGACGTAAGGTAGGGTAATGTTGAAGACAGAGTTCTCTGCCACACCATTCTCTACCAATGGGTCGTGTTTCAATACCTCGTCACTACTAAAGATACTCTCCGTAGCACTCATTCCTACGCCTGCTGTGTTGAAACCAGCACTGCCCCAATGACCGTGAAGATTATACGGAGAAAGGGCAGAATAGCCCAAAGCCTTCTCTGGGAGTTCGCAACGGAAAGGACTATCCTTTGCAACGAACTCACTTGGACCATTGTCTGTACCCTCAAATATCTCGTAGTTCTTAGCTTCCATAGCGTCCCAGTCCTCTGAACGCGCTACTATCATAGAACCATCAGCAGTCTGTTCTTGACCAATGATGATGGTTGTACACTCTGAAGGAAGTTTGTGCTCAATTTGCACTTTGTTTGTTTTCATAAGCTTAAGAGTCTTAGTTCTTATTGTTAATTATTGATGACAAAAATAATAAATATTCGTGGAAGTGGTGTAAGAAGTTAGGATAAAAAAGGTAAATAAGTGGGGTTATGGTGCAAAATACCCATATATAGTTAATACTATTGTGTCTTTTATAGCGTTCGAGGTTGGAATATAGAGGGAAAAGTGTTATTTTTGCAGCGTGTGATATATGATAATAATGTTTGCTGAAAGGTGTTAAACATGTGATTATGAAGAAAGTTAAGTCTCTTGTCTTTTTGTTGAGTCTTTGTATGATACTTCTTTCTTGTACCGATAAGAAGCCTGTTAGTCAGGCGCAGGAGTCGTCTGTACAGCAGGAAGATAGTGTGCCTGTAAAGAAGGTTGATAGTGTTAAGGTTGCAAAGAAGACACCACTAACATATAAGATTCTTGTTCCTTTTAATTATCGTTTATGTAATCCAGATACGATAATCAACCAGAATTGGGTTGAACTCTATAAAGATGGGAAGGATTATTATGTTGGTAAAGCTCGGTATGGTATTGAGATGAGAGAGGATCCGTGCTCAAGTACTATTCCAACATACCTGGCAGAAAAGCGAAACACGATATTGTTTGTCAATCAGTTGCCAATAAAGAAGGGGAAAGTTAAGATTGCTGATGTTGCATTCTCAGATACTACTTACCTGGAGCCAGGCTCTGTAAGGAATTTTACTTTTGCAGGAAAGCATTACAAGTTAGAGGCAAAGGCGCAGGGAGAAAGCCAATTAAAGAACTATACATTATTGCTGAATGGAGAACGAATAGTTAGGGAGGCAAGGGTCGATGCAGCAAGTTTTGCACTTCTGTTTGCTGGTGACTTGGATGGAGATGGGAAGTTAGACCTTGTTCTTTCCTTACCTACAGATTATGAGGAACTCCGTGTTGCCTTGTTCTTATCATCTTGTGCGCCCCCTGGTTTGCAAATGGGTAAAGTCGCAGAGATAGAGGATGACTTCAGTTGTTAAGCCCTTCCTGTTTTTTATTCGTTGTAGAATGGATATTAGATAAAAAGTATTATATTTGTAAAGTGTTTGAAACAGAGATAAAAAGATATGATGAATTGGTAGCAGAGTATCAAGAAAAGATAGTGCTGCCAATGGGAAAGAAGGCGTTTAGAGAGTATTCTGAAATCCTTTTTTCCTGCCATAGCTGTGGTATAGAAGGATCTTCTTTCTCAGTGGATGATACACGTTGTCTGTTTGAAGAACAGTTAGGCTACCATCCAGTTGGTAAGTCTTTGTTGGAGTGTCAGGAGATGGCAGACCACTTTGCAGCATATGAATGGATGCATAATCATTTAGATCACCCTTTTGATGTTGAACTATTGAAGACCATCAATAGGTTGGTAACACTTCGTACGCTCACCTATAAGCAGGCAGATGCCGTACCTGGGGAGTTTACAACGGTAGATATGGCAGCGGGTGATACGGTCTTTGGCGAGCATGAAGGATTGGTGGCACAGGTACCACGACTGATGTCTTCAACAGCTGAGATGATGAAACGTGGAGAACTTCACCCTATGGTGCTTTCTGCTCGGTTCCATGGTTTCTTCGAATACTTACACCCTTTCCGTGATGGGAATGGGAGAACAGGTAGGTTGTTGTCCAACTTCATCTTGCTACGTCATGGTTATCCTGAATTGATTATACAGAAAGAAGATCGACAGGAGTATATTGCTGCTTTGCGAGCCATACGTATGGAAGGGACGGATGAACATCTAATTGCTTTCTTCTTTAAGGCAGCTACAAAGCAAATGGAATATGCTTTGGCTCAGAAGAAGCAGAATAGTCGTACAATGTTCTTCTTTTAGTGGTCTACTTTCTTTTATATTTAGTGTGTAAAGTGTGCTTTTATTTATATATAATCTCATTTTAATTATTTACACATAACTCGTTAACTTGTCAACTCGTAACCTCGTCAACTATAAAAAGATATGCTTCAGGAAAGTCCAATACAACTCTTACAACGTCAACGTTTACTGCTTCAAATGGAGTATTATGCCGAGAAAGAAGCCTTCAGAAAGCAGACTGAGACTGTTGGTATGCAGCGGAAAGTGAAGCGAGGTGACGCTTGGTTCCCATTAAGAGTGGGAAAACGGTTTTATAATGGACTTAACCAACTGTGCATTGAGGTGTTTCGTACACAGGATGGGGATATCGAACATAACTTTGAATGTGGTAGACCACTCCTTTTTTTTAAGTTTATTGAGAAAGGGGAGGAGACTCCTAATAAGGCTGTTCAACTGAAATACTATGGTTTTACAGGTACGGTATCTTATGTAGAGGGCGACAGAATGGTTGTTGCTGTCCCTGACTCTGCACCTTTATTAGACCTACAATCAGCTTCAGAGCAGATTGGATGTCAATTAGGTTTTGATGAAACGAGCTATCAAATGATGTTCGATGCGTTAGACCGTACCATGAAAGCAAAGGGAAATAGACTTGCCTATCTTCGCGATTTGTTCTATTCACGACAGAAGGTTGAGAAGTTCTCCTTTGCTCCGATTCGATTACCTTGGCTGAATCCGACACAAGAAAAGGCTGTCAACGAGGTGTTATGGGCAAAGGATGTGGCGGTAGTTCATGGTCCACCGGGAACAGGTAAGACAACAACATTGGTCGAAGCGATCAACGAAACACTGATGCGGGAGAGTCAGGTTATGGTTTGTGCGCAGAGTAATATGGCTGTTGACTGGATTTGTGAGAAGCTTGTCGACCGTGGTATCAATGTCCTTCGCATTGGTAATCCTACTCGAGTGAACGATAAGATGCTGGGTTTTACATACGAAAGGAAGTTTGAAGCGCATCCAGACTACCCACAGTTGTGGTCGATTCGGAAGGCTATTCGTGAACTGAGGAACAACAGAAAGAAAGGTTCTGAAAGCTATCATCAGAAGATGGATAGACTTAAGAGCCGTGCAACAGAGCTTGAAATACGTATCAATGCCGAGTTGTTTGGAGAGGCACGTGTCGTTGCTTCCACCCTTGTTGGAGCTAACAGTAGGATAATGGAAGGTCAGAAGTTCACGACTTTGTTCATCGATGAGGCTGCACAAGCCCTTGAAGCGGCCTGCTGGATAGCTATTCGTAGGGCATCGAGGATTGTCTTTGCGGGTGATCATTGCCAACTTCCTCCGACGGTAAAGAGCATTGCTGCGCTGCGTGGAGGCTTGGGTAAGACCTTGATGGAACGCATTGTTGAGAACAAGCCAGAGGTTGTTACGCTGTTAAAGGTGCAGTATCGTATGAATGAAGAGATTATGCGCTTCTCGTCTGATTGGTTCTATGGAGGGCAGGTGGAGACCGCTCCACAGATTAAATACCGTGGCATCCTTGATTATGATAATCCAATGGTGTGGATTGATACGTCAGATGAAACCGTCGTAGCATCGTATGATTTGACGGAAAGTAACGCTAATTCGGTCTCTTCTCAGTCAAATAACGATAAGGAAAACGCCTTCCACGAACAGTTTGTTGGCTCTTCTTTTGGTCGTATTAATAAAGGAGAAGCAGGGCTAACACTCAAGACTTTAAAGGATTATTTCACAAAGATAGGCAAGCATAGAGTGTTGGAAGAACGGATAGACGTGGGAGTTATTTCTCCTTATCGCGCTCAAGTGCAGTATCTTCGCAGTCTGATTAAGAAGCGAGAGTTCTTTAAGCCTTATCGAAGTCTTATCAGTGTGAACACCGTTGACGGCTTTCAAGGACAGGAACGTGACGTGATTCTTATTTCTCTTGTGCGTTCCAATGATGATGGTCAGATAGGTTTCTTGCGTGATTTACGCCGTATGAACGTGGCCATAACACGTGCCAGAATGAAGCTGATTATCCTTGGTAATGTCCAAACAATGACCAAACACGAATTTTATAAGAAGCTGTGGGAGAGCCTTCCACAGTCCTGAAAGTATCTATTCTATTAGCCCAATTGGCCTTATTAGGCTAATTGGGCTAATTCTTTATTATTGCTGTCCGGTAAAAATAAACTGAAAGCTCTGTATCTCTTTATCCATCGGTGTTGCAGCCGTTTTACTTATCCATGGGCTTGGCTTTCAGTTTTAAACTGTAAGCATTATAAAATGCGCTTATTTTGACAAGGAAAGCCCTATAATAACCAAATAAATTAATGAAATCATAAGTTTAAGCCTATTTTATCTAACACAGATAACTCCCAAAAGTTTTATCGGACACCAATAATTCTTTATAAGCCCAATCCTAAAACTTTTTCATTTTAAGACTTCGAGAAATATGTAAATAGGAATTTGAAAAATAATTACATAATTTCAAAGAAAACATCTATAGCTAACGGCAAAACACATATAAGAAGCAGGTTTGCAATCAACAGAGAATCAATTAGTTACCAAATGACAAAATAAAAGGTGCTTAATTAGACTTCAAAAGGGCGTTAGTAAGGGTCTTAAAGGGCACCTTTTGCAAGTCAATTAGGCGTCTTTTAGAAGCCAAAAGAGCATGTCTTGGTTTTGAACTGTGTGAAAATAGTTTATAAAGAATCAATATCATAGGAATAATTTGTTTGTAAACGACAGATAGACATCACACCTAATTACATTTATTACATAGTTTATCCGCAGTTCTAAAACCATCTAATTGGGAGTAGTCATACCATGTATGTAGATTAAACTCATTCTATTAACAATCTACGCATTTAGCGGAAGAATCATATTTTTTGTTTAATTACACACTGAAAAGTGGATTTATATCAATTTTTTATTTACTTTTGTGTCATAAAAGGAAATCTACTATGTTACAACGAGATTATTTTATTCGTTTGATAGAGGAATTTAATGCTGCTATCTCACGCTTTCTTACGAAGAAAGATGATGACCTGAAGCGCGATAAGGACTTGAAAGACCTTTACAGACAGTATGTTGGAGAGTATGATGATTTACGTAATCTCTCCGTTGATGAGCTGTTGACATATGCCAAGGAGCAGTGGGAAGAGGAGGAACGGATAGACAAAATCAATATGGTTGCAGAGTTGCTATATGCTGAAGCAAGCTACAAAGTGCAGCCTTTGCGGCAGATGCTGATGGAGAAATCATATAGGTTATTCGACTATGTTGAGGCGAATGGCTCTACATTCTCTATCAATCGACGTCAGAAGATGGAGGCTATGCGACAAGAGTTAAGTAATAAGCTCTCTCAAATAGATTGATGTTTGAGCGGGTAGATACGAAGGAGAATTATTTAATATCATAATAATATCAAGCTAAACCTAAATCACATCATTATGCTTGAGAAGAACATTAGAGAACAGATTATCGAGTTGATACACCAGCAGGTAGTACCTGCTGTGGGTTGTACAGAGCCAATGGCTGTGGCATTGTGTACTGCACGTGCTACAGAGTTGTTAGGTCAGAAACCAGAACATATTAGCGTGTTGCTCTCTGCTAATATTCTGAAGAATGCGATGGGAGTCGGTATTCCTGGAACGGGAATGATTGGTCTGCCTATTGCCATTGCCCTCGGTGCTTTGGTGGGTAAGTCAGAATATCAGTTGGAGGTTATCAAGGACCTCACACCTGTTACTTTGGAGGCTGGCAAGACATTTATCAGTGAGAATCGAATTGATGTCAAACTGAAGGACGGTATCACCGAGAAACTATACATAGAAATTACTTGTGAGGCTGAGGGACATCGTGCGACAGCCATCATCATGGGTACTCATACGAATATTGTCTTTGAAGAGAAGGACGGTACTGTTCTGCTCGATAAGATGCAACCCAGCACAGCTGCTGTCGAAAAAGCACCCCTTTGTCTGAACCTCAATACGGTATGGGAGTTTGCTACAACTACTCCTATCGATGAGATTGAGTTTATTCTTGAGGCAAAACGTTATAATCTTCGTGCTGCAGCTGAGGCTTTGAAGGGAAACTACGGACATTGTTTGGGTAAGATAATGGACCGTCCTTTGAGTCGTGGAATCTTTGGTAATAGCATCTTCTCACATGTTATTGCAAAGACTGCTTCTGCCTGTGATGCCCGTATGGGTGGTGCTTTGATACCAGTGATGAGTAATAGTGGTTCTGGAAATCAGGGCATCTGTGCAACCAACCCAGTGGCTGTTTTTGCGAAGGAGAATGAGAATACACGTGAAGAACTTATCCGCGCACTTACTTTGAGTCATCTTACGGCTATCTATATCAAGCAGAGTCTTGGTGCACTCTCTGCCCTTTGCGGTTGTGTTGTGGCAAGTATTGGTTCCAGTTGTGGTATTACTTATCTGATGGGAGGCAATTATATCAATGTCTGCCATTCAGTAAAGAATATGATAGCCAACCTTACGGGTATGATTTGTGATGGTGCGAAGCCAAGTTGTTCACTGAAGATCTCATCGGGAGTGTCAACAGCTATCCTTTCTGCAACGCTTTCCATGGAGGGCAAGCACGTAACGTCTGCAGAGGGAATCATTGATGAAGATGTTGATAAATCTATCCGTAACCTAACAAGTATAGGTAAGGAAGCGATGTGTATTACCGATGATATGGTATTAAATATTATGACACATAAGTGCAATTAAAAAGACTATTGCACTTTCAACTCAGTCTTATTGTCGAATTATTTTCATGAAAAGAAATATTTTTTGTCGTGAAAATAAATATTTATCTTCATGAAAAGAAATTCTTTTTTTCATGAAGATAAATTGTTTTTAGTCGTTTTGTAGTATCGAATGGATGTCATTTCATCCTACGCTCGTTCGTAGGTTACAATCTTGTTAACATACTTCTCTACCTTTACAACACGTATGTTCTCTGGGAGTTTTGGCGCTTCGATACCTTCGTTAACCGTGAAAGGAGCCGATTCTATGCGTATCTCGTCCCATAGTCCTGCATCCAAAAAACTCTGTAAAGTCTTTGTACCACCTTCCACGATGAGACTTTGCTTCTTTTCAGCATAGAGATGGGACAGCACTTCAGCAGGTGTTGTGTATTCTCCAGCTTTTGTCGGTTGACTTGTCAGCACCAATTTCTCTGGACTTGGACCGCTCCATTCCCTTACTGTCAGCTGTGGTTGTTCTAATTCTTCTGTTGTTTTCCCAACGAGAATCGCATCATTTTCCGCCCTCATTTTATGTACTAACATCTTTGTAAAGGGGGTAGAGATAATCAATGGCTGATAGTCTTTGCCTGGCAAGTTGCCAATGTAAGGCACAGAAGGATTTTTAGTACAAGTAGTTACACTTTCTTCAGTGCTATTCAATATACATATTTCCTCAGGGGTATCTCGGTGATTACTCCCCTCCCTATGGGGGAGGGGTAAGGGGGAGGGGCTGGCTGGTGTGTTGAATGGCGTGTTTGATAGTCTACTTTCTGCCTGCGCCCACTTCAATATCACATAAGGTCGTTTATGTGTGTTATAAGTTATAAACCGTTTATTCAGTTCTAAACACTCTTTCTCCAATACCCCCACGGTCACTTCTATCCCTGCTTCGCGAATCTTCTTTACTCCACGTCCTTGCACTTCGGCAAAAGGATCGATACAACCGCATACCACACGGCGCACACCCTTACTGATAATCAAGTCGGCACAAGGAGGTGTTTTCCCATAATGAGAGCAAGGCTCAAGACTGACATACACCGTTGCTTCACGTAGCAAAGCCTCGTCCTCTTTCCTTACAGATGCAAAAGCGTTCACCTCTGCGTGCCCTTTGCCACAGCGTACGTGGTAGCCCTCGCCGATAATCCTACCCTCCTTGCTCACAATGACCGCACCAACCATTGGGTTAGGCTTAGCAAGCTGTTGTCCATTACGAGCTAATTGCAGGCAGCGACGCATGTATTTTTCGTCAGTTTCTTCTTGTTTCATTTCATTAAAATTCCTATCTTTGCAGCTATGACATACCAAGATTTATGGCACAGACTCACTCCCATGTACGATGACGGTGAGGCACAAGCAATTGTTCGGCTTGTGTTAGAGGTGCAGTTTGGCATTACGCTGACCGATATATATACGGGCAAAGTTAATGAATTATCCCGAGAAGCGGAGGAGGAATTAGAGAAAATCATCCTTCGTTTGGAGCGTTCAGAGCCAGTACAATATGTTTTAGGACGTGAAACCTTTTGTGGGCGCACATTTCATGTGGCTCCGAGCGTATTGATTCCACGCCCAGAGACTGAGGTACTGTGCCGTTGGATAGAGGATGATTACAACCTACCTTATTGTGCTTTGCAGCCTCCTGCACCTCTGCAGGTCTTAGATGTGGGGACGGGTAGTGGCTGTATTGCTGTTACGTTGGCTGCTAATCTGCGCAACTCGGCTGTTACGGCGTGGGATATATCGGGTGATGCACTACTCGTTGCACGTGAGAATGTACACCAATATCAGGTACGTGTGGAGCTAAAAATGGAGGATGCGCTTCATCCTTCAGCAGCAGCTATGCAGCAAAAGTTTGATGTTATTGTTAGCAATCCGCCTTATATTTGCGACAAAGAACGGACAGACATGGCAGGGAACGTGCTTGCGTATGAACCAGAAACAGCGCTCTTCGTTCCAGACGATGACCCGCTACGCTTCTATCGGGCAATCGCTGAGTATGGTGTGCAGGCATTATCGGCTGATGGGGTACTTTATTTTGAGACCAATCCATTGTATATTAATGACGTGAAGGAGATGTTAAACACGTTAGGTTATAAGCAGATAGAACTGCGAGAAGACCAGTTTGGTAAGCTCCGATTCACAAAAGCCATCCGACCATGATACAGAAACGACCCATATTAGAGCCACAAGCCCTGAAGAAACTTGCCGATTTATGTGCGAAAGGTGAGCATTGCTCTGGCGAGATGTTAGAGAAGATGCGCAAATGGGGACTATCAGAAGATGCGCAAGCGCGTATTATGGAGAAGTTGATAACGCTGCATTACGTTGATGATAGCCGTTATACGGAGTCTTTTGTGCATGATAAAATCCGCTATAACAAGTGGGGAAGGCGAAAGATTGAGCAGGCGTTGTGGATGAAGAAAGTCGATAGTGCCATCTCTTCGCCTATCCTTGATGCTATTGAAGATGAAGAATATCTTGAAGTCTTGCGCCCATTGTTAGCGAGTAAGTATCGTACTATTAAAGCAGAGAGCGATTACGAGCGATCAATGAAGTTGATAAAGTTTGCGATGGGACGTGGTTTTACGATGGATTTAATCCGCAGGTGTATAGATGAAGGAGTCGTTGCTGCGGATGATGATGTTGACTTCGTAGACGATGACACAGACGATTAGTTTATTGGCTCGCCTGATAGACACCCTTGCCCCTCGTCCTTGTACGGTTTGTGGTAGGCGTCTGACTGTTACGGAAGAGGTGATGTGTGCTTGTTGTAATCATTGTCTCCCTCGTACGGGCTATGCAAAATCAGGTTATGACAATAAGCTTGTGCGCCTCTTTTGGGGTAGGATTCCCATAGAAAAGGGTACAGCCTTTTTCTTTTATAAAGCCCATTCTGACACCAGTCGTTTGCTTTATCAATTGAAGTATGGCGGACATCCTGAGATAGGTGAGCGACTTGGGCGTATTGTTGCAGCAGAGTTTGCTCATGATGGCTTCTTCGATGGAATCACAGCCGTTGTTCCTGTGCCACTTGCTCGGCAGCGTGAGCGAGAAAGAGGGTATAATCAAAGTGTGGAGATAGTGCGTGGTATCAGTGCAGAAACTGGTTTGCCTGTCTTAGATAAGGTCTTAGAACGTATCAGTTTTCATGGCAGTCAGACGCAGAAAGGCCGTTGGGAACGAAATGAAAACGTAGAGAAAGCCTTTCACCTCCTCGATGCTTCCCCCTTAAACAATCAACACATTTTGTTGGTTGATGATGTAATCACGTCAGGTGCTACACTCGTTGCCGCTGCTAAAGAACTCCTTAAAGGGACGAATGTCAAGATTAGTGTCCTCTCACTTGGCTTTGCGAATAATGATTAAGCTGTCTCATTATTCCTTGTTTTATTATTGTTAGTCTATAAGTAGTACTCATCTTCGCAAGTAATTAATAGTTAACAGTATCAGTTTTTGGTGGCAGATATGGATATTTTTCTCCCTCTTCTATTATTGTGTTGATGGTCCGCACGTGATGTGTTGATGGTCCGCACCATTGGTGCGGAGGCTTAACACCAATGCAATTTGTCGTCGGAAAATTTGCGTTAGAGGATTGTTTGGAAGGGTTATACTACTCAAAGCAAATAAAACTATTCTTGTATTTGATAGGAGTAACATCTGTTCTTGTTATCTTCTTTTATAGTCTTTTTATCCTTTAATCTCAGAAAAAATGTGTAAGTTTGCAGTTAGTATATAACCATAAACTATCAAGATGGAAGATTTAAAGAAAGTCTTTGCAGGCAAACTGCTCGGAATTAAAGCAATTAAGTTGCAACCTAATGACCCATTTACATGGGCAAGTAGTTGGAAGTCACCATTCTATTGTGATAATCGCAAGACGTTATCGTTTCACGATGTACGTTCGTTTGTGAAGCTCGAGTTAGTTCATGCTATCCTTGAGAACTTCCCTGAGGCTACTGCTGTGGCTGGTGTTGCTACGGGTGCTATCGCACAGGGTATGCTCGTTGCTGAAGAGTTGGCATTGCCATACGCATACGTTCGTCCGAAACCAAAGGACCATGGTATGAAGAATCAGATTGAAGGCGAACTCCCTGCAGGCTCTAAGGTTGTTGTTGTAGAAGACCTTATCTCAACTGGTGGCTCTTCTTTGAAAGCTGTTGCAGCACTTCGTGAGGCTGGTTTTGAGGTTGTGGGTATGGTTGCTTCTTATACCTATGGTTTCCCAGTTGCTGAGGAGGCATTCCGTGAGGCTAATGTAAAGCTTGTAACGCTCACCGATTATGAGCATGTTGTAGAGAAAGCCCTTGAGACTGGTTATATAAAGGAGTCTGAGGTTTCTATGTTGCATGATTGGCGTAAGGACCCAGCAAACTGGAGAAAGTAATTTCTAAGTATTCCGCTGGAAGTAAAGATTTTTATTTCTTAGGGATTGATTGAATATAATTTTATGTAGAGGGCGCATCCTTCGTGCGTCCCTACAGGTAGTTATAAACTTCTATTCCAAGCTGTTCAGCTTTCTTCCAGTTCTTTTCTCTTAAACTCCCCAATAAAGATTATCAATGACAAAGTTTGAAAGTAGCGTAAAGCAAATTCCTCATTCTCAGCAGTGTGTATACAACACGCTGAGCGACTTGAATAATGTACAGCGTCTGAAGGAGCGTCTCCCAGAAGGTTCTACGGGTAATGATGAGATGGATAAGGTCAAAGAAAGATTGCAGAATATCACCTTTGATCAGGACTCCTTGTCTGTGAATGTTGACCCTGTTGGTCAGATTTCTATGCGTATTATCGAGCGTGAAGAGCCTAAGACGATTAAGTTTGAGAGTGCTAATTCGCCATTATCCTTTAATTTCTGGATTCAGATACTGCCTGTTACAGAGTCTTCTTCAAAGATGAAACTCACGATAGATGCCGATATTCCTTTCTTTGCAAAGAGTATGGTGTCAAAGCCTTTACAAGAAGGTATTGAGAAAATTGCCGATGCGTTGGCAATGATTCCATTCGAATAAGACGTTTACCTCCTTCCTAAGGGAGGAGGACTTGGTGAGTTTTGTAAAGATAAAGAAGTAAGGTATGAAGAAAGTAGTTCAGTCTGTTTTGTTAATGCTTGTAGTACTATTGTCATCTTGTGGTGATGTAGTTGACTATGAGTATAGTAGTCATCGTAACTTCTTTACCTTTCACAACGAGACACATCAAGACCCCATCCTTGCCTCAGCGATGAATCCTTTATCGCCGGGTGTGTATTGTACGATAAGAACTAATGTTGTCAGTGGTCGTTATTGTTTCTTCTTTGAGAACAATCAAGGACTGAAATCAAGTGCACCTGTGTGGTTTGATGGGATTGATCTTAGGTTGGAGAGTTGGAAACATGTGGGCTTGAACAATGGACTTATTGTTGGTTATGGCAACTTGGACAACCCTTCTCCTTTCTATGCTTACGACTTACAGTGCCCTAATTGCTTCAATACGAATACACTTCCTTTGCGTTCTTACGAGTTGAAGATAAGTAGTGATGGCTTTGGTACTTGTAATAACTGTCATCGTAAGTATAACCTTAACACTGGCGGAAATATTGTTTCGGGTGATAGTGGTAAGAAATTGATACGCTATCGTGCAAGAAGTACGGAACCATATGGTGTTTTGGGGGTAAATTAAGGTAATTAGCCTGATTGGATTAATAGGTTCAATAGGCGTAATAAGACTAATAAATAAAAAAACTTGCAAAACCTTTGCCAGTTCGAAGATTTAGCCTTATCTTTGCAAACGGTTTGCCGCAATGGTGGAATTGGTAGACACGAGGGACTTAAAATCCCTTGGCCAGTAATGGCTGTGCGGGTTCGAGTCCCGCTCGCGGCACTTCTTCTTAAATCCTATGCGCATGAAGCGAATAGCATACATTCTTTTGTTCTCCCTGCTGTTAATTTCTTGTGGTACCCGTAGCGGTTACTTCAAGATGGAGGGACGCTTCTTGCATATGAATCAAGGTGAGCTTTATGTGTATAGTCCCGATGGTGGTATTGCGGGTTTGGATACCATCAAGATTGAGGCGGGTCGTTTCTCTTATGAGAAGCCTTGTAGCAAACCTTCTACGTTAATTATCATCTTCCCTAATTATTCAACACAACCAATCTTTGCTGAATCGGGCGAAGCGGTTGAGGTAAAAGCGGATGCTTCCCACTTGAAAGAGATGGAGGTAGAGGGCACGGAGGATAATGAACTCATGACTAAGTTCCGTAAACAGATAGCAAGTGTCTCTCCTCCAGAGGAGTTGAAGTATGCAATCGCATTTATCAAGGACCATCCAGAGTCTGCTGTGAGTGCGTATCTACTCAATCGTTATCTTGTTCAAACAGAATCTCCTGACTATAAACAGGCTGCAAAGCTTTTACCTTTATTGATAAAAGAACAGCCCGATAATGCCACTTTGGGTCGTCTTCAACGACATCTGTCTGAGCTTGGCTCACTGCCAGTCGGTAGTAAGATGCCTAAGTTCTCAGCTAAAGATGTCAATGGAAAGACGGTTAATAACACGACTTTTCAAGGAAAAGACGTCGTTATTATCAGCATATGGGCAGCATGGAGTTACGAGAGCCTTGATGTCCAACGTGCGCTGAGTGATGCAGTGAAAGCAGGAAAGATAGCTGCTTTGGGCATTTGTGTAGATGCCAACCCTAAGGAGGTAAAGCAGACTTTAGAGCGTGATGGGATTGAGTTTTCCAATGTTTGTGATGGAAAACTACTTAATACACCACTGCTCAAAACCTTTGGTCTTAATACTATACCAGATAATATCGTCATTCGCAATGGAAAAGTAGTCGAAAGAAACATCACTGCTAACACCATCCGTCAGCGTTATGGCGCCGAATAAAAACTAATAGTGTGCTTGTAAAAACATTCTGTGCAGCTGTTAACGGAATGGAAGTTACCACCGTGACAGTCGAAGTTAGTATCACACGGGGCGTGTTGTTCCATCTTACCGGTCTTGCAGACGGAGCGGTAAAGGAAAGCCATGACCGTATAGCTGCAGCACTTCTTAATACTGGTTACAAGTTTCCTGTAGCCGATATCACCGCCAATCTTGCTCCTGCCGACCTCAAGAAGGAAGGCTCCAGTTTTGATCTCCCATTGGCAATAGCCATCTTGGCTGCCAATGAGAAGATGAGTTGTGACCGTTTGCGAGAGTTTATACTTGTGGGAGAATTGAGCCTTGATGGTACTTTACAGCCTGTTAAAGGTGTGCTACCCATAGCTATTAAGGCACGTGCCGAGAAGTTCAAAGGTATCATTGTGCCGAAAGCTAATGAGCACGAAGCTGCTGTGGTAGACACGTTGGAGGTCTATGGAATGGATAATATCCTGCAAGTAATTGACTTCCTTAATGGTACATCGACTCCAGAACCTTGTTTTGTAGATACGCGGAAAGAGTTTTACGAGCATCAATATGCTTTCGACCTCGACTTTGCCGATGTCCGTGGACAAGAGAATGTGAAGCGAGCATTAGAGGTGGCAGCGGCTGGTGGACATAATCTTATCATGGTTGGACCACCCGGAAGTGGAAAGAGTATGATGGCAAAACGCCTTCCTTCTATCCTTCCTCCTTTGTCCCTTTCAGAGAGTTTGGAAACAACTCAGATTCATTCGATAGCCGGTAAGTTACGCCGCGACACAGGACTGATTACGCAACGTCCTTTCCGTAGCCCTCACCATACTATCTCTGAGGTTGCACTCGTGGGTGGTGGAGCCAATCCGATGCCGGGTGAGATAACCCTTGCACATAATGGAGTGCTCTTCTGTGATGAGTTACCAGAGTTTAATAAACACACTTTAGAGGTACTTCGTCAGCCTTTGGAGGATCGTCATATAACGATTTCACGTGCCAAGTATACGGTTACTTATCCTTGTAGTTTCATGTTTGTAGCAAGTATGAATCCCTGTCCGTGTGGCTATTTTGCTGACCCTACGCATCATTGTGTTTGTACTCCAGGGCAGATTCAGAAGTATCTTGCTAAGATTTCAGGTCCGTTAATGGACAGAATCGACATTCAGTGTGAGATTGCACCTCTCCCCTTCAAAGATATATCACAAGCAACACCGGGCGAGCCGAGTGCTGCTATTCGTGAACGTGTTATCCGTGCGCGTGCTATTCAGACCGATCGCTTTAGCAGTTATCGTAATATTCATTGTAATGCGCAGATGTCTGAGCGTATGATTCATGAGTTTGCCGAGCCTGATGAAGCCTCTATCAAATTGCTCCGTGATGCTATGGAGCGTTTGAAACTGTCTGCTCGTGCCTATAACAGAATCCTAAAAGTAGCACGTTCGATAGCTGATTTGGAAGAGTCAGAGGCTGTACAAGTGCAGCATATCGCTGAGGCAATAGGGTATAGAAACTTGGATAGGAGCGACTGGGCTGAGAGATGAGATCGCTCTCAACCCTATAAAGATTAGGAAAACTAAGAAAACTATGACCCCTAAGATTACTCGGAATCCTAAGACACTATATGAAATAGAAATACAATAACGCCCAAAGACTTAACAAATATATAAAAAACAAATTCAAAAAGACTATGAGAAAGTTATTTGCTTTCGTGTTGTTGCTGCTATCGTTAGCAGTATCAGCACAGACGGATAAGACATTTATGTCTGTAGACTGGGACAAAATAAAGGCAGAAGTGAAAGCTAATCCACAGCATGTTCAGCAGTTAGTTGATATTCTTATCAATGTTGATGCTGATACCACATTGACTGCTGAGGACAAAATCTTGGCTGTTTATGGACGAACTTACCTTAATAATGGTAGGGATATGTTCATGGAACTTGATATGTCGAAAGCCAGGAACGAAGGTAAGTTTGATGTTGCTGCTACGCTTGCAGATAAGGTTCTTGCCAGCAATCCGCTTAATACCAATGCTATTGTATCTAAGATTTATCATTTCAGAAAACTTTCAACCACCGAACCTGATAAATCATGGATGTTGAGCGATAGCCTTAAGGTTTATTCTGTTCGTTTATCACGCATTCTCGATACAATCTTCATGACTGGTGATGGTAGTAAGGAACACCCTTTCTCCGTGACATCAGTGGGGGATGAATATAATCTTGTTTACTTCTTCTTTGGTATTCCTAAGGTGAATAGTCAGATGGTAGTCGGTAGTTGTGATCGTCTTGTTTTGGGTGAAACGAATGCTAATTACACTTCTTCTGATATTTACTTTGATGTAAAACGAGTCTTTGAAATCGAGAATTCTATGTTTGAACAGCAAGGAGGAAAGGGGAAGTAAGTCGGTTTAACCCAAATCGGTTATTAGACCACAATATATATCGTTCTTCTTACTGTGGTATTGTTTCCTAACATCTTTTATTTTCTTATCGGCATCTTGTCTGTCTTTGTAGCTTGACGTAGCCCGCTACGCCTGCGCCCCAAAGCCAAACAATCTGCTCGATAATAAAACAAAATATGTTTAGGCTCTAATGACCGATTTGGGTTAAAAGGCGCTTTTACGCTTTCGTATTTTCTTTATTGAGATATCATAATAGTCATACCCCTTCCCATTTGGGAAGGGGCTTTTTGTTGTTTTATCTTTATTTTGTAATTATTTTTCACACCTTCGCTTTTAAAAGATGCCCTTTTGGCTTCGAAAAGACGCCCAATTGGCTTGCAAAAGATGCCCTTTTGGACGCTTACTAACGCCCTTTTGGAGTCCAATTAAGCACCTTTTGAAATACGATTTTGTAAGTCTTTGATTACTTGTTAGTTATAATAGTCGTCTGGTTGCCCTTTATAATGCTCTTTCGGGATGTTTTTTCGCTTTGTGTTGTAAATAAATTTCAAATCAGTTAAGCGGTTTTCACGTCTGTTCTAATACGCATGATTTATAGTGTAAACACTTTCTTGCTTCTCTTCCAACGCACTAACGATAACTGACTTAGTGTATAGAAGAGAAACAAGAGTGATATAATGGTTCATGCTAATTCTATGAAAGGAAACGATAGGTTCTCACTTTCAATCGTTTTCTATTCTTGTTTTGAAGTTGCTTAGGAATTACTGTCAGTAGAAAGAAAAATCTTTATGATTGTACAAAATGCCTTTTTTGAGTATATTCTATGATCCAAAATGATTTTAACCTATCTTTCTTTTAAGTTTTGTAGGGTAGAAATCAGTCTATAGTCAGTATGGATTAAAGTTGTTATAACTTCAATTTTTGCCCATTTCATCGATAGTTTCGGTGCTTAAAGAAGGATAACAGCAATACGTAAAATCGGTCTTTTAGTTTATTACTCAAGTCGTTTAAAGCTTGTTGTAAACTGATGTTAATATAGCGAGGTATGAGGTTTTCTATATAGATTAAAGTTTTGTCAGATGTTAATACTTGTTGTCAAAGCTTATATTTGTTATTATATTTATTTGTATATTATATATCGTAAGTTGTTGATAATCAGTGAAGAGTATTTATAAAATCGTAACACATCTTGTTATTATCTATTATAAAGCCCTAATTTCGTGTATCTTTGCATACACCTTTTTTAAAAGGGTTCCCGTTTACAAAGACAGGAAATAATTTTAAAAACATAAATCAAATTAACAATCATGAAACCATTGCAAACTGAGAGCAGTTCATGGCATAAGATTCTTGCCGTATTGGTGGGACTCATCTGCACCTTGAACGTAGCAGCTCAACAAATCAATGTAAAAGGTTCGGTAACTGACCAGCATGGTGACCCCGTCATCGGTGCAACCATTATGGAGCAGGGAACCAAGAATGGTGTGGTGACAGATATCGATGGAAACTTCGCACTGTCTGTTGCAAGTCCAAAATCGCGACTCCGTGTGACTTATATCGGTTATAAGACTCAGGAGTTACCTGTGAACAATCAGACCGATTTCAAAATCAAGTTGCAGGAAGACGCTGCTAACCTTGATGAGGTCGTTGTTGTTGGTTACGGTACGATGGATAAGAAGGAGTTGACCTCAGCTGTCTCTCACGTATCTTCTAAGAACTTCACACAGGTAGCAAGTGTAGACCCATCTATGATGATTCAAGGTAAGGTGGCTGGTGTTAGTATTACCAATACTGGTGCTGGTGACCCTAACAATCAGGCAAGTATCCAGGTGCGTGGTGTCTCATCTCGTGCTGCAGGACTTGGTCCATTGATTGTCATCGATGGTGTACCAGGTGGTAACCTTACTAATATTAACCCAAATGATATCGAAAGCTACGACGTCCTCAAGGATGGTGCAGCTTCTGCTATCTATGGTACACGTGGCTCTAATGGTGTTATCCTCGTGACAACTAAGAAGGGTGCACGCGACGGAAACCTCCACACCTCTTATAATGGATCTATCGCTTTAGATGTCATTAAGAAGGATCTTGATATGCTCTCACCTGATGAGTATCGTGCCAACAGATTGGCTTCTGGTACTGGTTATGACCTTGGTGGTTCAACAGACTGGATGAAGGAAGTGAGCCGTGTTGGTGTTCGCACTGTTCATACATTGACACTTAGTGGTGGTAATATCAAGTCTAATTACCGTGCATCGGTAGACTATCGTGATGCAAAGGGTATTGATAAGTACTCTGGTCGTCAGGAGTATGGTGCTCGTATCAGCTTGAACCATACAACCAACAGCGGCTTGATAACCTTCGGTTTGAATATCGCTCCACGTGTTGCCTATCGTAAGAACGCAACTTGGGATGTATTCCGTAATGCTTTAGAGGCTAACCCTACGACTCCTATTTGGGACCCACAGAATCCTACGCTGTACTATAACTTTAAGGGACAGCCTGCTGAGTGGAACCCTATTGAGCAGGAGAAGAGACGTAAAGATACTGGTACAACAAAGTTGATAGACTGGGATGGTACTGTTAAGTTGAATCTCTTCCCATTGTTATTGACCAATCCTGGAAAGCAGGTGTTGACAACACAGTTGACATTCGCTGACCATCAGTATGATAACTATAACCAGTGGTTTAGCCCATCAACCAACACCCGTACTATTAATGCAGGTCGTGATGGTGAGGCTTCACAGAGCTATAAAAAGGAATCTCTCCATAGTTTGGAGTGGATTAATAACTATAGCAACTCTTTTGGTAATCACAACGTTAAGGCTATGTTTGGTTACTCTTATCAAGAGGCACAGTACTCTGGCTTCAATGCAGAGAACAAGGACTTCCCTAACGATGCTCTTGAGGACAACAACTTAGGAACAGGTAAGTTCATGAAGAAGAAAGACGAGCTTGGTATGGGTTCTTATAAGAATGGTTACAAGCTGATTGCATTCTTCGGACGTGTAAGCTATGACTGGAAGGGACGCTATATGTTGACAGCTTCTTTGCGTCATGAGGGTTCAACAAAGTTCGGTGAACATTACAAGTGGGGTAACTTCCCTGCTGTGTCTGCAGGTTGGCGTATCTCTGACGAGACCTTTATGGCAGGAACAAAGAGCTGGTTGACCGACTTGAAACTCCGTGCTGACTTCGGTGTGACAGGTAATCAGGACTTCGAATCATATAAGTCACTTGACACAATGACGGGCTTTGGTTACTATGTCTATAATGGTAAGTCTTATCAAGTATGGGGTCCTGGTAAGAATCCAAACCCTGACTTGCACTGGGAGAAGGGTAAGAACTGGAACGTCGGACTTGATTGGGCATTGTTCAATGGTAACCTCTTCGGTTCTTTCAACTACTTCAATCGTACACAGCAAGACCTCTTGGGTGATACTATTCCATTGTCATCTGTTACCGTGTGACGCTTGTAACCGAAATGGATTTTTCTCATCTTCTTTACCCAACGAGCTTCTGTGTCTACATTAGGCTTGTTAGCTTCTTTGACCATCACTTTCTTAGAAACTTCATTGTTCTCATTCTCTTTTCTGTCCTCAATGACCTCATAAATTTTACCTCCAAGAGGACGAAATGGAGTATTGGTTATACTGGGATTAACAATGGAACCATACTTAATAATTACTCCTTTAGCTTCCAGTTGCTTATTAAACTCCTCAAGAAGGTTATTATACAAATATTAAAAGCATATATAGAATTGTTCGCGAAGTTTTTTGGAGGCTTTTATACTCTTTATTCAACATTCGCTAAACAAGAAAGTAAACAGGTGTGCAGACAGGAGATAACTCCGTGTTCTGCACACCTGTTGTTAGTATAGATCTTGGGGAAGTTTATTCAGTCTTCCACAGTTTGTATCCGTTTTCCCAGTTGCTGGTGTTACTTACCGTCAGCGTGCCATTGTCAAAGTGAAGATTATAGCTAATCTTAGAATTGTAAGGGTAAGGCGTACTCGTCCAGTAGTCTCCACAGGTTCTGAAATAAAAGAGTTTACCTCCCGCATAGCGTCCCATAGCAGGTAGGAAGAAATAGTCGTTGAGCTTGCTTGGAGTTCCCTGTGTTATAGTTTGGGATGGCGGAGTCTCAAAAACTTTTTTATTGGCACGGTTCTGTCCATCAGGAGAAGCATTCTTGAGATCAGTAGTGGTCTTACCTTCCTTTTGGGCAATCACACTTGCTTTTTTGAGCCATATACCGCCAGTGTACAGATGTCCCCACACTGACCAAAGCGTTGTGTTGTCCCAGTGTGGGTCACCTTTCTTGCAGTACCAAAATAGCTCGTTGATGTTAGGACAGTCCTTTGCCTTATTGCTGGCTGCTGTTGGGAATGTGGCTGCGTTGTACCATCGGTCGGCGTCAGAACTGGTTGGGATGTTGGTGCCTGTGACATTTCCTTTTTTCGGCTGGTCGACCTTGTGTCCGTACCAGTACTCTTGTTTGGCATCCCACATATAGTAATCGTCCCCATAGCTTCTGATGGACAGCGTGGCAGGCATGTCATAGTAGCCGTTCGGAGCATACGTGAACTCGCCGAAAGTCTTTGTGATGGCACCTGATACATTTGTATCTTTGTCCTTAACATAATATTTCACGGTGAGCTTGTATCTGCCAGGCATGATAACCATATACATTTGCCCAGTCTCACAGCTTGTTCCTGAAGCATTATTTTGCATGATGAAGCCGTCATTACTGCCCGAAGCCTTGGGAGTCAGCTTAATTGTTTTAGTGTTACCCGAGCCAGTGAGTTCTCCATTCGTGTTTAGTGTGTAGGCTCCCGCAATGTTCTTGTCAGCAGTCACCTCAATCTTCGTCACATAGACATTGGTCAATGCGTGATCGTAATTAGGATTGAAGCAAAGATAGGCTGCTGCATGCTTTAGCTTGAACTTGTACTGTCCGTTAGGCTGTCGTATAGCTTCATCCGATCCACAATCGCCCGAAACTCCGAAATGTAGGGTGTTGTCAGGACCGTTTTGCTCCTGTTCGGAAGCAATTGTCACATTGTTTTCTGTGCCTTTTGCTCCAGGATAATAAACTCTGTACTTATTGTTAGTGTATGTACCAGGCATATTGAATTTGAATGTTAGCACATTCGTCCCCGATACCGTATTGCTGCTTTGTTTGAAAGTATCTGCATCGTCTTTTACAAAGATTTTGTCACCTGTCTCCCAGTAGAAATCTCTTGTATTATAATTAAGCGATGTGCGTGTTGTACTTTCCTCTCCCGTGACGAAACTTGTCTGTGCTATTTCTGTAGTTTCTTTATCAGTATTTGTGATGTTCGCTGTCTGTATATCGTCGTTTGAGCAGCCTGCAGCTGTTAGCAGCAGAGCTGCCATAGTCCATTGATAATATAATCTAATATTCATTTTAGTGTTCTATGTTTCTTTTTGTCTCTATTTTGCTTTTTACTCATCCCATTTTGTTGGCGTACTTTCTTCAGAGATTCTGAAGAAAAAGGAACGTTTGGCACCAGTGCTTGATTCTTCCGATGGACCTGTTTTGTGTTCGCCTTTTTGGTGGTCTCCAGGGTAGGAAGCCTCCAATATTGAGCTGTCAATACTGACATAGATAACTTTAATTTCTGGTCTCTGATAAACTCTATTAATTTGCATTTTATTCATTGTTATCTTGATTTAAATAATGTCGGTGAATAATTCTCGTATAAATTACTTGTAGGGATGACGAAGTTTTTCCTTAATTAACCCATTAAGGTTGTCATCCGTTTCTATAATATCACAGTGACTTTCTTCTTTGAAAATTACTTCAGATGTGTTATTCTAGTTGCAAAGATAGGATTATTTTTTTGTTTTACCTATTTTTTTTGTTAAGTTATAGAAATAATATAGAATATATTCTGAAAAAGAAAATATAGATATCAAGATAGTCTTTTCTATTTCTGTTGGATATGCATCATATGGCTATGGGATACGGTGAGCATTGCTGTTTGAAATATATCTGGCAGCAATTAAATACGGTGAGCGTAGTAGCGGGGAATATGAATCTGACAGAAACAATTCTCGTTGATACGCAGCTTTTGATTGGGTTAATGATAAGTATGACGAAGTTATCTTCTTATTTACAAACTTTTGGGGAGAGTTATATTTGCGTTATAAGAGTGACAGGGTATTACATTTGTTTATGTGCAGATTGTTACCGATGGTTTCGCTTCAATGAGTGGTGACGATGGTTACATGACACGTTATAGCCATACTGCAAAAGATGAGAGTTCCCCAGAGGTTCCTTTGACAACTATTGTTGCTAAATTGAAGGCGAAGGGTCTGAAACTTGGTGTTTACGATAGCCCATTCTGGTATCATTATACCAATCCTAATGCCGTTATCCCAGGAACTGATGGTATCAAGGTGAGCAGTCTGGCTTACGATCCAGCAAAAGATAAAGACATTAACCCAAGTTTAACCGGCAAAATTATTTTTCATAAATTTTCGGGATGTTTTGTGTAGTATCAATTTGATAAATGGTTGATAATCAAGTATAGGGTATTGTAACGAGGAGTAAAATCTGATTTGTAGGACACAGTCATATCAAAATTATTTTGTTACTTTGCACTCATGCACGCAAATGTACAGACACGATTCAACCCTGCCACAGGGGACATGGCTCCTTATTATCGCATCAAGGAGTCATATCGTGATGTGCAGGGTCATGTACATTCGCTAATTCTTTTGAACATCGGGTTCGAACCTTCACTTACTGCTGTACAGGTTCGAAAAATTGCATACGCTCTTACCGAACGCTTCAAAAACAGAAGTACACCCTCGCTTTTCAAAGAATACCTTGACGGTCTTACTCCTATTGAACAGGCAAAGGCTGACGAATGGTGGAGCCGTATGGAGAAAGAAGGTGGAATCGATCGGTTTAATAAGGAAGAGCAGAGGTCGCTGAGAAAATATGAGAACTACATAGACCTTGAGACGGCAAACTATACTGACGCAAGGAATGTCGGTGCTGAGTGGCTCTGCAAGCAGACAATAGACAAGCTGCAATTAGAGGGTTTCCTGCGCAGAAACGGCTGGACTGAGAATACGATACACACGGCTTTGTCAGCATTGATTGTTCGCACAGTATATGCAGTTTCTGAACGTTCGTCTTATTATTATTTGCGCGATAACTCGGCTGCCGCTGAACTTTATAGTGGAGTTCCTGGCTGGACACCAGGAATCAATTCTCTGTATAAAGTCACTGACAAATTATATGAACTAAAGGAACAGTTAGAGCGTCATCTGTGCAACGTTACTGACGATCTCTTTAATATAGACAACAAGTTGATGCTCTTCGACTTAACCAACTTCTATTTCGAGGGCAGTAAGCGTAACAGCGACAAGGCCAAGTTCGGTCGGTCAAAAGAAAAACGCTCTGACTGTAAGCTACTTGTACTTGCACTATGTATCAATAAAGAAGGTTTTATACGTTATTCTTCTATCTTGGAGGGTAATACAGCAGACCCCAAGTCTCTGCCCAATATGATTGATACGCTGGCAAAGAGGAATCCATCACGAACAAAGGGTACGCTCGTTGTCATGGATGCAGGTGTTGCCACGGAAGAGAACTTGGAGCTGATCAAAAGGAAAGGTTACAATTATCTCTGCGTGTCTCGTACGAAAATGAAGGACTATACGCTCAGTGATGATAACAAGAGCGTTACAGTAATGGATACCCGCCGGAAAAAGATAACGCTGAAAGAGATTAAGACAGAGGATGATAAGGATTATTATCTCGAAATAACATCTCCTTCGAAAGCTATGACAGAGTCGTCCATGAACAGGGCTTGGAGAGAGCGTTTTGAGATGGAACTGCAGAGGATAAACAATGGAATCTCCAAGAAAGGTGGAACAAAAACCTATGAAAAGGTTGTTGAACGTACAGGACGTGCCATACAGAAGTACCCTTCTATAGCGAAGTTCTACCAGATAAGCTACATAAAAAACGAGAAGAAACCCAAGGAGATGCTGCGTGTAGACTGGGAGATAAAAGACCTCTCGGCAATGGAATCTGGTCACGGAGTCTATTTCCTCCGCAGCAATGTCAGGACACTTTCTGAGCGTGTAACATGGGAATACTACAATCTCATTCGTGAGATAGAATGTACGAACAGACAACTAAAGAATGATCTCAACCTCCGTCCTATCTATCATCAGAAAGATGAGCGAAGCGACGCACACCTCTTCTTCGGTTTATTAGCCTACTGGGTGGTAAACACCATCCGTTGTCAATTAAAACGAGAAGGAGAATCCTGTTACTGGACCGAGATAGTACGACGTATGAGCACCCAAAAGCTCGTCACCACAAAAGGAAAGAATCCATTAGGTGAAATCATCGAGATGCGCCAATGTAGTAGTCCTTCGAAGCAAGCAAAACAAATATACGATAAGTTGAACTTAAAACACTCACCATTCAAAAAGAATAAAATTTGTAGGACACAGAGCACATAAGAAAAACGAGGAAAGTACGGTAACAGTAACAATTAGGCGAAGGTGGGTGTTAAACTTGGGTTAAGCATCCTGGTTCAAAGGATCAATTTGGTTGGGTAGTAACAGATCACCCTGGTGCAGAGCAGTATTTTGAAGGATTCTTCAAGCACTATTCTGATTTAGGCGTAAAGTTCGTACGTATGGACTTCCTCTCTTGGTATGAAGATGGTATGAACTATACTGACGTTATCGACAAGGGTTATGGCCGTGAGCGTTATGTAAAGGGTATGCAGTGGATTAACAAGTATGCGCAGAAGTATGGCGTATATGTTTCACTTGTAATGCCTCACTTGCATAACAATGCTCTCATCGAGAGATATGCGGGTAATATGGTACGTATTGATACCGATGCTCTTGAGGGTTCTTGGTATCGTTTCTCTGATAACAACCGTGGTAGCCTTCGTGGTGGATGGCCAAACTCAGAGAATGCCTTTGATGGTTTCATCAATTGGTCAAAGATTTCTGGTCGTAAGAAGATTCGTCTTGATGGCGACTTCATTCGTATCGGAAGCTATGCTGATGATAATGAGAAGATGTCTGTTATCTCTCTTCCTTTGATGGCAGGTGGACCAATCTCTATCACAGATATGCCAACTGGTGACGACTTGAAGTTCTTCCAGAACGACGAGATGCTTGCTTTGAATAAGGATGGTTTCGTTGGTCAGCCATTGGAGCGTAACCTCTGGAACACAGATGGTGAGATATGGTACGGTCAGATGAAGGATGGCTCTTGGGTTATCGGTCTCTTCAACCGTGATCAGGCAGCTGCAACTCGTTCTATCGACTTGACAAAGGTTGGTATTACGGGTACTTGGTCTGCACGTGACCTTTGGAAGCATGCTGATGAAGGTACTGTAAGCGATAAGATTGAGGCAGTCATTCCTGCACATGGCTGTAAGATTATTAAGCTGACAAAGTAAAGACCTTACTTGCTGATTACTTAAATCAGTAGAAGATTATAAACAATCGGGCCAAACGGATTCTTCCGTTTGGTCCGATTTTGTTATAGGGCTTATTAGGCTAATAGGGCTAATAAGCCTAATTATTTCTATTAGCCTAATAAGCCTAATAAGGCTAATTGGTCCAATTAGGCTAATAAGCCCAATAGGGCAAATAGCCTATTATTTTTGTCGTATTTTTTCATATCTTGATTTTTAATAGCTGCTCTTTTGGCTTCGAAAAGACGCCCAATTGGCTTGCAAAAGATGCCCTTTTGAGGTCTTACTAACGCCCTTTTGAAGCCCAATTAAGCACCTCTCACTTCCTGATTTTATAAGTGTCTGATTACTTGTTAGTTATAAATAGGGTGCAAAGAGTCGTTTTTATTCCTGCATTTTGTGAAAAATAACCTTGTTATTGTAAATATATTTTTCTGTGTTTTGATAAAAGTACTAAGGTATGTTAATCTCAATATAGCTCCATTGTAAAAATCTGAAAATCAATTATATTTGTCACAAATATGAGAGCTATGTTATTGAAAGACTTCTTCCAGATGTTCCCCGATGAGGATAGCTGCGAGAACTACCTTAGAGCTGTTCGAGAGGAGATAGGTGTTGTGTGTCCTAAGTGTGGAGCTACAAAGTATAAATGGCTGCCTGGAAGGAAATCCTTTCAATGTGAAAACTGTGGCAACAGAATCTCGTTGACAAAGGGTACCGTTATGGAACATAGCAAACTACCGCTGTATGATTGGTTCTTTACTGCGCACATGATGACGTCCATCAAGCAGGTATTGTCGGCTAAGGAGATCCAGCATCAGCTTGAACTCGAATATTACTCTCCCGCATGGTTGATGATGATGAAATTGCGAGATATTATGGGGCAGAGGGACAGCATCTATACACTCTCTGACCAGATAGAGCTCGACTTGTCATATTTCTCAACTTCCTTCATTTCAGAGGAGGGCGGAGAAAAGGTCCTTAAGAGTAAGAAAACTCCTGTGTTGGTAATTGCACAGAGTAAAGATGCAGGTTCAATCCTAAACGAATACCTATCAGACAATACTGACACAGAACGATTTAACAAAGCCTCTAAACTTATGAAGCAAGCTAACAGAAGCAAAGTGAAGAAAGCTGTCCGTTATATCAAAATGTATGCATTGCCTGATAGTAAATACAAGACACTGGCGCCTTATGCTCAGAAGTCTGTGAATCAGGATTCAAAGATACATTCTGACGGAGGACATAATCTCATGGGGTTGAAGAAGACTCTGACAGGTCTTGTTCAGCATATTGAGACTGAGAGCACCCCTCACGAGGTTGTTACCAAAGTCTTGCCATGGGTTCACATCGTTACAGGAGAATGCCGTAGTAGTATTGATGCGATTCACAAAGAAATCGATGAGCGTTTTCTCCAATTATACTTGAATGAGTATTGTTGGAAATTTAATCGTCGTTGGTTTAGGGATAGTAAAAAGCCAGAATATGACTTGTTCAGACATCTGATGAAGATAGCAGTACAATATAAATCCAGCATAAAATGGCATGACTATGAGGCATACTTTGAAAGTGTTTAAGGTTTGTTAGTACTTTTATCAAAACACAGAAATATATTTCTTAGCTGTATGTGGCGTGTGCTAAAGTAGGTTTGCTTGTCTTCGCTTTGTTTTGGTAGTATAAAACAAAGCAGCCGCATTACCAGTGGGGCAATGCGGCTGCGACCTAAGTTTCAATAAAAAAATTCAGAGAGTATCTTATAGTTTAACGCTGAGACCTACATACCATGTTGCGCCGTATACAGGAGCATACATGAAGGCTGCGTCGTCTGTGTGTTTCTCGTCTTGAATGTAGCTGAAGATGTTCTTAGCACCTGCATAAACAGTACATGTACCGAAACGTTTTGCAGCACGGCAGTTGAAGATCATGAAGGTGTTTGTCTTCTTAATCTTTGATGTTGCACCATTGTCCTCAGAGTTATAGTCGATGTACATTTTTCCCTGCAATGAGCTTGTGAGAGAGAAACTCCATGTGCCAGGGGTATAATCGAGGTCGATATCGCCAGTCATTGCTGGGAAACGAGAGATGTTACGACTGTCCTTAGCATACTGTAGACGCTGTGGGAACTCTTTTACAGTCTCATCGTTAGGGTCTGACCAGTCTGCACGCTCGTGTTTAAACTTACCTTGATTGAAAGTCCAGTTAATACCAGCATTGAAGTTGCGGAAGAGGTTTGCCTTTGCACCTAATTCTACACCCTGTACGTAGGCATCGTCAACATTCTCCCACTGGTAAGAGTAACCGAACTTCTTAACCTCATCGTCTGCAGGAGAGAACTGAATCTTATCCTTCAAGTTGGTGCGGAAGATGTTGATGCTGAACTGATACTTCTTAGCATAATAGTCTGCTGAGAGGTTGTAGCTAATAGCACGCTCACCCTTAAGGTTAGATGATTTCCATACACGTGGCGAACCACTACAGAGGTGGAGGTCCTCAGAGAATCCGTAAGGAGCACGGAAACCTGTACCTACATTAGCACGAAGAACGAGTGAAGGAGTCAGTTCATATTTGATAGCAATACGAGGATTGACGGTTGTCTTACTAAACTTAGTAGTTGGGAAGGCGCTATCAGAAACCTTTACGCTGGTAGCATACTCCTCACCAGAGCTATGAGAGTCGACGCGGATACCTGGTACAACGGTCAACTTTGGTGTCACGTTCCACTCATCCTGTACGAAGAAGCCGACCTCGTTAGCATGCTTCTTACCAATAGAAGTGTAAGGAACGCCATAGTAAGGACTTGTCTTCTCGTCTTCAGCAGAGATGACGTAGAGTCCAGTCTCACGCAAACGAGTGAAATAACCCTGTACACCACCAAGCAATGTATGGCTGCCAAGGATAGAAGTAAAGGTGATAGATGGTGTCACCGTATTCTCCTTAGCAATGTATGGACGCATCATAGAAACGTCAGGTTCCGCACCATCTTGGTCTGGATGTGCTGGATCCTTGTGAGAATCCATGTAGTCATGGAGGAAGGTATCGTTTGTTGCCTGACGCTTATGATATACATAAGCTGTTGTGAGGTTCAATTCTGAGTGCTTACCGATAGGCAAGGTGTAAGCAAGGTCAGCTGAAAGACGGTTGGTACGGATGTCTTCTGTACCGTCAGTGTATGGGTTCATATATTGATCATTCGTCATGACACCACCGAAACGGTGCTCATCAATCGCCTTACCACGCAGTACGAGCTTATCGTTCTTAGCAAAAGGCTGATAGAAGTAAAGGCTGAAACCAAGGTTATTCATCGTCTCATTTACGCGATCAGAGATACCATCCTTGTTCTTTACTTCCTTACGTGTAAGACCATTCTGTGTGCGGTCGATAGCATCCATCTGTGTACGCTGTGCGAATACACTCAGACCGATGTTGTTATAACGCATAGATCCAGAACCCTTATAGCTCTTGAAGCCAAAGTTTCCGAACTGAATATCACCATTAACAGATGGCTCAAAGGTTGGTTCCTTTGAGATAATGTTGATAGCACCAGCAACGGCACTACTTCCATAGAGGGCAGAACCGGCACCCTTAACTACCTCAAGACGGTCGATGTCATTGGTTCCAATCTGCTGCAAACCGTAAACACCGGCAAGACCAGAGTAGATTGGCTCACCATCAATGAGTACCTGTGTGTGCTCAGCACCCAATCCTTGCATACGAACCTCAGAGAAATTACAGAACTGGCACTGCTGTTCTACGCGGATGCCTGGTACACCTTCAAGTGCTTCGTATAAGTTCTGGGCATTCTTCTTAGTGATAGCCTGTGATGTCAGAACCTCGGTACGGATAGGAACATCCTTTACAAAGTGGCTGGTACGAGTACCAGTTACAACGACCTGGCTTAACTCTAATGGGTCTTTTTCCAGTTCAAAGTAGACTTCAGAACCTTTATTGTTAACCATATCTACCTCTTTTTCCTGCTGCTGATAACCAGCGAGTGTAGCTATGATAACTTGCCTTCCTACAGGAAGATTACTTAATTTAAAGTGACCCGAAGCATCGCATTGAGTTTTAAGGTTCGTACCTTTTACTTGGATTACGGCATGAGAAAGGTGTTTTCCACCTTCTTTTGCCTTCACATCACCGAAGAGCATTGCGTCGGTGTTTTGTGCCATGGATACAAGAGAGCATAACATGGCGGTCAAGATTAGTAAATATTTCTTCATTATGTTATTATATGGTTTGTAAATAACTTTGCAAAGTTATGTTTTTTTTATAAACGTGTCAATACCGAATAGTAGGTATTGTGAAGGTTCTTCCGTTAAATACGTAGATTGTTTATAGAATGAGATTCATCCACATACATGGTATGATTAGCTCCAATAAGATGGTTTTATAAAGGCTCAACACCCAATAACCATCCCTCAACACCCAACAACCATCACCCAACACCGGTATAATTAGCTCCAATAAGATGGTTTTATAAAGGGGGATAAACTACATGATAAATGTCATTAGGTACGAAGTCTATCTGTCTTCACAAACAACTTATTTCCTTATTACTTGAAGTTTGTAAACTATTTTCGTGCAGTTCAAAACCAATATATACTCTTTGGGCTTCTAAAAGACGCCCTTTTGGCTTGCAAAAGGTGCCCTTTAAGGCCCTTATTAACGCCCTTTTGAAGTCCAATTAAGCACCTTTTCTTATACCGTTTTATAACTAATTGATTTACTGTTGGTTGTGAACCTACTTCTTATATGTGTTTTTGCCATTATTTACAGATGTTTTAATTGAAATTATGTAATGATTTTTCAATTCCTTGTCTACATGTTTTCGAAGTCTTAAAATGAAAAGGTTTTCATTGAAAGTGGGTGATAATAGGGTAGATAGATTCCTTTGATGTAGGTGAGTCTATAAGCTTTTTGATTGCTGTGAGGCTAATAAGGTTAATCAGACAGATAAGCCTAATAAAAGTCAGAAATGTAGTTTTTCTTGTCAATTTAGGAATAACTCTTGCAGGTTTCAATATTTTCAATTTACTTTGTATGCAAAACAATAAACCTAAACTGTTGAAGACAATTCTCACAATAACAGGTTCAGATAGCACTGGTGGCTCTGGTGTGCAGGCTGATATCAGAACGATAGCAACCTTAGGCGGGTATGCTGTGTCGGCTGTAACGTCTGTTACGGTGCAGAATACCTTGGGTATTCAGGCTTTCTATGACCTTCCTGCGGAGATTGTTAGAGGACAGATTGAGGCGATTATCAATGATATGCAGCCTGACACGGTAAAGGTGGGAATGATTAGAACCATAGAGACCTTGGCTGTTGTGGTGGATGCACTGTTGAAGTATCGTCCTCACCATATTATATATGACCCAATTGTGACGGCAAGTAATGGTGACAGATTGATGACAGATGACGTGATAACACAGATACGTTGTCGTTTGTTGCCACTTTGTTCGCTTGTCATTCTGCGAGAAGGAGAGGCTGAAAGAATCTTTGATTGTTCTTCGTTGAAAGGAGAAGGGAGTCGAACTGTACGCTCATTTGTACTGGACGACCCTTTACAGCATGGTCTTGCCAATAGCTTTTCATCAGCACTTGCGGTCTATCTTAGTCAAGACGAGCCGATGGATGAAGCGTTACAACATGCTCGGGAGTATGTCAGAACACTTGTAGCAAGGAAGAGTGATATCAGTGGACGGAGTAGTCAGCTGTATAATGAATTCTTAGAAGCTGTTCAGTTGCATTATCATACGAATCGTGATGTTGCCTTTTATGCTGACTGTCTGAATGTTTCTCCACGTTATCTGTCGCAGGTGGCGCATAGAATATCTGGTAAATCTCCCAAATGTATCATTGATCATACATTGGCAGAGGCACTTGCCTGTCAGCTTCGAACGACACAAAAGACCATTCAAGAGATTGCATATGAGCATGGTTTTGCCTCACAAGCTCAGTTCTCTAAGTTCTTTAAGAAGCAGATGGGACAGACTCCGAGTGAGTGGAGACGTCCTAAGAAAGACCTCCCCCTAACCCCTCCAAAGGAGGGGAGTGTCTAACGGGATAAAGTAGGGGGCAACATGTAGGCTTTTAAAGCTCATAAATCCGTGTGTTGTTCTTACGATTTTCTCATCTTTTTAAAAGGAATTTCTAATATTAACTAACACATATAACATCTTCATGTACACTCATTCGTGAGTGAAACATGGTAGAAATCTAAAAATTAAAGTAATATGGCAAATAGACAAGAACTAAACCGCAACCTCGCTCAGATGTTAAAGGGCGGTGTAATCATGGACGTAACAACACCAGAGCAGGCGCGTATAGCTGAGGCTGCAGGTGCTTGTGCAGTAATGGCATTGGAACGTATCCCAGCTGATATTCGTGCTGCTGGTGGCGTTTCACGTATGAGTGACCCAAAGATGATTAAAGGCATTCAGGAGGCTGTGACGATTCCTGTGATGGCAAAGTGCCGTATTGGGCATATCGCTGAGGCGCAGATTCTGCAGGCAATTGAGATTGATTACATTGATGAAAGCGAAGTTCTATCTCCTGCTGATAATATCTATCATATTGACAAGACACAGTTTGAGGTGCCATTCGTTTGTGGTGCACGTAATTTGAGCGAAGCATTGCGCCGTATTGCAGAGGGTGCAACAATGATTCGTACAAAGGGTGAGCCTGGTACAGGTGATGTTGTACAGGCTGTTAGCCATATGCGTTTGATGCAGAGTCAGATTCGTGAGCTCGTTAGTAAGCGTGAGGACGAACTCTTTGAGGCGGCTAAGCAGTTGCAGGCTCCATACGACCTCGTGAAGTATGTACATGAGAATGGTAAGCTTCCTGTAGTGAATTTCGCTGCGGGTGGTGTGGCAACTCCTGCTGATGCTGCATTGATGATGCAGTTAGGTGCTGAGGGTGTGTTTGTTGGTTCTGGTATCTTCAAGAGTGGTGACCCAGCTAAGCGTGCTGCAGCTATCGTTAAGGCGGTTACAAACTATAATAACCCTAAGGAGTTGGCAGCATTGTCAGAAGACTTGGGTGAGGCTATGGTTGGTATCAACGAGCATGAAATTGAAGTGCTCATGGCTGAGCGTGGACAATGAGAATTGCCGTTCTTGCCCTGCAGGGAGCGTTCTTAGAGCATGAAATGATGCTCCGTAAGCTGGGAGTTGATTGCTTTGAGGTGCGCCGATTGGAAGATTGGCAACAGGAGAAAGATGGTTTGATAATCCCTGGTGGTGAGAGTACCACTCAAGGAAAGCTCCTTCGTGACCTCGGTTTGCTTGATCCTATCCGTGAAGCTATCGAAGCAGGATTGCCAGTCTTTGGTACTTGTGCGGGTTTGATACTCCTTGCTCGTGAGGTCGAGGGGAATAGTCCGTCAGCACCGGTTCCTCCTCGATTGGGCACAATGCGTATGACTGCTGCTCGTAACGCCTATGGTCGTCAGTTGGGTAGTTTCCATACGGAGGCTCCTTTTAAGGGGATTGAAGTCGATATCCCAATGACTTTTATCCGGGCACCTTACATAAAGGAAGCGGCTGGAGAGGTAGAAATACTTTCAGAAGTTGATGGTCATATCGTTGCTGCTCGCCAAGGAAACCAGCTTGTTACTGCTTTTCATCCTGAATTGGATAGTGATATGCGTGTGCATGAATACTTCTTGGAAATGGTGAAGGGCAGATGATATCTTAAAGGAAAGTATAACTAAATAATGAATATAGGCTGTTACAGATGCTCATTGGCATCTGTAGCAGCCTATATATGTTTTTGTTATATTCTAAAGAATTAATATCGTAGCTCTTAACTAACAATAAGTTGCTCTCCGCTTAGCTACATCTTGCAATGCGTTAAGTGCTCCGCACCATTGGTGCTTACCCTCCGCACAATAGGTGCTAAGCACCAGCACGAGATGTGTTGGATGTTAAAAGTGTTATTGGAGATGGTTGAATAGGGTTTTACTGGTCGTTTTTATAATAATAAGACATGGTTAAGTAGCTTGTTGGGAGTATGCTTATGGGTCAGTCCTAAAACCCAGTTGCAAGTCTACCCTCTTAAGCACATAATTTCATAAGTATTTATTACCTTTGCATCATGAAGAGTCACCAATTATTACGTTGCATCTTTCCAGATGTACTTGCCGACTACTTTGATGTGGTCGATATTCAAGAGAGTGTTTCTCAGTTTGATTTTTGGCTTGACGAGCGTAATTTTATGGAAAAGTCAGACCATAAGTTAGGCACCGTAAGCAGTTATGGTTTTACCAGCGAGCGTGTTATTCAGGACTTCCCCCTTCGTGGCAAAGCAGTTTACCTCCATGTTCGCCGTCGCAAATGGCGTGACAGTTCCAACGGAGAGATATTTACTTATTCATATGATGATTTGACGGCTGAGGGCAGTAAACTATCCCCCGAGTTCGTTTCTTTTTTAAAAGAATAGAATTGAGTCCACTGCAGAGAGCATCGCAAGTATCGGTGCTCACTATGGCGTAAATGGCAAGCTGTTATCCACACAGTACAAGGAACATCTCAGTGATTATCGTAGCTGGGATCAGTTAGATCATGCTCAAGACTGGCTATTGTTTGAAGACAACATAGGAGAGAATCTAAGTATTGATGAGACCTGTCTAAGTAGTGGCGAGGTTTATACTTTTCTGACCAACAAGGCGGGAAAGGGCAGAAAAGGGACTTTGGTAGCTGTGGTTAAAGGGACCAAGGCTGAGGACGTCATCCAAATTCTCAAGACGATAAACCTTTCTAAACGGGAGACTGTCAAAGAGATAACACTCGATTTATCATCTTCTATGATGCGTATAGCCCGCTCTGTTTTTCCCAAAGCACTTATTACCAATGACAGATTTCATGTACAGAAACTATATTATGATGCTCTGGATGACATGCGTATCGCTTACCGATGGATGGCAAGAGATAAAGAGAATGAGGAGATAAAAGAAGCTAAAAGTAAGGGAAAGGAATATATACCATTTAGATACAGCAATGGTGACACGCGTAAGCAGTTGCTCGCCAGAGCAAAGTTCATATTGACCAAGCACAAGACCAAGTGGACTGAAACACAGAAAGGTAGGGCACAAATCATCTTTGAACATTATCCGACACTGAAAAAGGCATATGACTTGGCTATGAAACTTACCGATATTTATAACATCAAGAGCATCAAGGATGCTGCAAGGCTGAAGCTGGCAAAATGGTTTAATGAGGTTGAAGAGCTGGGAGTGGACAATTTCTACACAGTGATTGACACGTTTGAAAATCATTATCAAACCATACTCAATTTCTTTGTAAACAGAGCTACGAATGCAAATGCCGAGTCATTCAATGCTAAGGTTAAGGCATTCAGGGCACAGTTCAGAGGAGTCACAGATATTCCTTTCTTTTTATATAGGCTTATGAAATTGTGTGCTTAAGAGGATAGGCTTGCAACTGGGGTTTTAGGACTGACCCATGCTTATCAGTCAGTCTTGATAAGTTCTGTAAGCCAGTATTTACTGATATAATGTTTGTAATATCAGACTTAAAGACATAAAAAAAGGACTACCGCTGTAGTCCAACCTTTGTTAACCTTAAATCTAATACTATGAAAAACACGTTGCAAAGATAAAGAGTATTTTTTATATTTGCAACTTTTTTATCGTCTTTTTTTAGTATATAATGTGTTATTGATTTATGTCAAGTAAATAATATGACAATATGATAGTTTGATGGGCTCTATTAATTAGCTTTGTCATCTTCCAAAACTATCTTCGAGGGCAAATTGGTAGTGAACGAAGAAGTTGTGCGGTCATTGATAAGGTTACGTAAATTAATCTGTTCATTCTGTCCATCTTTCTCTATATATTCTATTCTTTCTGTCTATCTCTTTCTGCACATTCTGTCTTTTTTTGTTTGATTTTCATTAATTCTCTTCTTTATTTTAATTTTTCTTATTACCTTTGCTGCCGATTTGGTTGATTTTATGAAATGGTTTGGTAATATTCAGTACCTGCTTTCAACATACCATTAACTGACAATAACGAATGAGACAATTAGGATACATCAGTTTTAGCCACATTTATTCCTTATATAATAAGGGGCTTGTGCAGGTACAATGCGCTGGTAGGCAGGATGGTGTGTGCTCATTTGTAATACGCTTAAAGTCTTTTTTAGATTATTTGACGGGTGAAGATAGAAAAAAGATAAGAAATTATTTGGTAGTTTCAAATAATTTTATACTCTCTCTCTCTCTCTCTCTCTCTCTCATAGTAATATAACTCTTTCATTATTAGTCGTTTACGTGCTTGCGCAATGCGTGGCACGTTATGGCGTATCGACAAAGGGCTTGCTGTATTTGCCCTTTGTCGATTTTTTTGTTAGTAATCGTTTTTTTCTCATATATTTTGATTGGAGCCATGTTGACACGCATGGGCAAGGTGCCGTTTGCGTCCTTGCCCATGCATTTCAATGTGGTTACCTAATTCCCCATTACGTAATTTGAGTGAACTGACATATTTATAAATTAACTAGTTATTAAGCTTATGACAAAAATTAGAAAGACGGTACGACAACTTTATGTTCGTCCTACAATCGATGTCGTTAGAGTGGCATCCGAGGGCAGCCTCCTTGCTGGTAGTCCTCTCGTTCGTCCTGGTGGTGGTGGTACTGGTAGCCAAACGCCTGGAACAATTCAAGTAGTCCCTCCTACGTCAGATGACAGCAACCCAGATGACGAGATTGAAGGATGATGAATATAAATCACTAAGAATTTAATTTAAAGATGAAGAAAAATATTTTCTATTATGCGCTGTCTGCCTGTGTTGTTGGTGGTATGGCGTTGTCGTTTGCTTCCTGCTCCGACGATGATTTGGCATCCAACCAGGGTGGAAGCAATGATGCCTTGGTACGCTTTAGTGTGAATGATGTGCAGTCAGAAGCAATTGCCCGTGGTGCTGCAATGACCCGTGGCGCGATCACACCTGGACTTGCTAACAAAGATCTTGCTGGTCAGAAACTTACTGCACACAGCAATCGTAACCTTGACGTATGTCTTATTGAGACCACCGTTGAAGGCATAAACCCAGTAAAGGCTGATGCACGCACTCGTGCTAACATAGAAACCACGATTGGTGGCGACTTCTCGTCAACAGGTATCCGTGGTGTTGCAGCAACAAGCATATTGACAACACCAGAATGGTTCAAAGCTGCGAAAACCAAGAGCAACGGCGAACTCTATACCCCTATTCGCTGGTCGTTTGCACAGCCTTGGGCACGCTTCTTTGCGGTTTATCCTTCTAAGGATAGTTATTCTAAACTTACCATCAACGATATGACTTCTGCCGACAATGCCCCCAGTGTTGACTTCACGGTAGAACCTAACGTCAGAGATCAGAAGGACTTTATGACGGCATGTACAGGCGAGGTGCATTATGCAACACAGGGCGAACAGCCAACAACCAACCTCGACTTCCGCCACGCCCTTACAGCTATCCGCTTTGCTGTGGGTCAAAACCTTTCGTGGAACAAAACCATCGACAAGGTTGAGATTCGCAATGCCATTATGAAGAGCAAGTACAAGCTCTCAAACGAGTTCAATGGTACAGGTGCTGCCTGGGATAACACGGGTGCTACTCGTGGTACAGCGACCCTCTCGGGTGTATACGTCAGCACCAGCCAAAACCCTAACGTAACCATCATGGGTAACACAGGCGACAACTTCACGTTCTACATGATACCACAGGTGCTTACTGGCAACAATGTCCACGCATACATTCACTGCACCGATGGTACTGTAATTGACGTTGTATTGAAAGGTGAATGGAAGGCAGGTACAACACGCACTTATAAACTTAGCCAGACCAATTCTACTTGGACATACACTATTACAGCAACCGACCCAAGCCGTGCAGCCGAATACGACGAAACAACATCACAACCTTATGGTATCACCAGTTTCCGTGAAGACCCTGTAACACATACAAAGCAAGCAGTAGCTTGGAAGGTAATCGGCTACAGCGAGGATAATGGTGCAACTTGGACCAACAATAAGCCTACTTGGATGACCGCCCTTAGCAAAGAAAGTGGCGATGGCAGTACAGCTGCTGAAATTGGCAATGCAACTTTTACCAAAGATGTCACCGACCTTTTAAAGGTTCGTAACGATGGACTTAAGAATGCCACTCCTTTAGGTACGGCTTCTGCTCCTTATGACCTTTCTATGCATGATTACCAAGGCAATGCTACATCACGTAATACTGCTAACTCTTACCTTATTTCTGCTCCTGGACATTATCGTATACCTTTAGTTTATGGTAATGCAATAAAGAACGGTAACGATAATCCAAATTCCTATAAGACCAGCAATACTGGTACTTATATTCTTAGCAACTTCAAAGACAACTATAACCAAAAAATCACCAATCCTTGGATAGAGAAAACCAACGGCGGTACCTATGCTGGTCTAGATGGTGCTAAGGTAGTCTGGGCTGACGAGGCCAATCTTATCCGCTTTAGTTCTACCCCAATCGTACATGATGGCGGCAATGCTTTCCTTGAGTTCGAGGTCAAGGCTTCCGACATCAAGAGCGGTAACGTTGTCGTTGCTGCAACCAAGAATGGAACAGTCTTTTGGTCTTGGCACTTATGGTTTGCCCCTAAGAGTGCACTCAATAAAATAGAAGTTACCAACCATCAGGGAAATAAATACAACCTAACTGAAGAAACTCTTGGTTGGAAGCCTACTAAGTGGGATAATACAACCTACAATAACGTACGTACTGTCAAAGTTAAGGTTGAGCAAACCATCGCTAACAACGGAACCAAACAAGTTGCTGTTCTTAACATTACCCAAAATCCAGGTACAAAAAGGACAGGTATTGCTACTATTTACCAATTTGGCCGTAAGGACGCTTTCCCTGGTATGGACGGGACACTTCCTCAAGGAAATTTCATTAAGAATGCTGGCGACAATATGTCCATCGCCAACGGTATTCAGAAACCACAAAACTTCTATACTCAGGGTAATTCTTGGTACAGTAATCCTCCAATTGGTTATTCTTACTATAACCTCTGGTCTGCCGAGAGTACCCCTGCTATAGGTTTCAACGACGACAACGTAATCAAGACTGTTTACGATCCTTGTCCTGTTGGTTTCAAGATACCTACTTTCAAAGCCTTTACAGGTTTTACCAGCGATGGTAACAATCAAACCACTCTTGCTAATATCAATGTTGACGGTACTACTGAATATCAAAAGTATTCTTCTGCTTTCGGTCATAAATTCTGGACCAATAGTAGTAAGACTGCAACTATCTTCTTCCCGGGTGTAGGTCAACGCACCCCCATCGATGGTTCGATGGTCAATCTGACTGGTGGTTATTATTGGGCGGCGATTCCAATAGACCAGTACTTCGGTCGTTACTTGTTTTTTGGCCATACCTTCGTGCAGCCGCAAGCCAACCACAATCGGCCTAATGGATATGCTGTGCGCCCCGTCTCAGAATAATTCGATTGATTTGATTCATTTGATAATTTAATTCATTTTCCTACCCCCTATACGAGAAGTGATTTCTGGTTGGGGGTAGGTTTTTTGTTTACGATAAAGATAAGAAGTAGCCTCTCCCCCTTACCCCTCCGCCAAAGGGAGAAAGCCTCACCCCCAACCCCTCTCCGAAAGGAGAGGGGAGTAATTACCGAGATACCCCTTGTTGTAGTTGACAAGTTTTTGTTGACAAGTTGACGGGTTAACAAGTTGCTTGCAGACAGGATAATTTAAGACAAAGTAACATAAGAACGTTTTTTACTCACAGCAAATCAATAGGGGTATCTCACATTTTACTTCCCTCTCTTGGGGGGGGAGGGGCGGGAGAGGGACTTGCTTCCTGTGGAGGAGTGGCTGGTTGGAAGTTTGGAGTTGATAGGCTGGGAGGCTAATAGTTTGTTAGTTACTCTGTTTGTTAGTTTGTTTGTAACTGAAAAGCATTTTTATCCGTTAAAACTTTGTTATGTCATTTTTTAAGCCTATCTTTGCAAAAAATAAAAGGATTAAGACGTTTAAGGATATGGGATTCCGGCATTCAGTGAGATTGATGTTGGAATTCTATCTTTTTTATGTCTATTGAAAAACGATTAATTTTTAAAATAAGATTTTATGGCTTATATGTCACAGGAAGGTTACGACAAACTCGTAGCCGATTTGCAGTATTTAGAATCTGTTGAACGTCCCAAGGCATCTGCTGCTATTGCCGAAGCTGCCGATAAGGGTGACTTGAGTGAGAACTCTGAGTATGATGCTGCTAAGGAGGCACAGCGTCATCTGGAAGCACGTATTGCTGAATTGAAGATGACCGTGGCACAAGCAAAGATTGTTGATGTGTCACGTTTGAGCACTGATGCCGTACAGATTATGTCTACTGTTGAGATGACAAACGTAAAGACAAATGCTAAGATGAAGTATACGATTGTTAGTGAGACAGAGGCTAACCTGAAGCAGAATAAGATTTCAATCAAGACTCCTATTGCACAGGGCTTGTTGAATAAGAAGGTGGGCGATGAGGTTGAAATCACTATCCCTCGTGGTACTATCACTCTGCGTATTGATAAGATCTCAATTGATGCATAACAATAAAACAAGGAGGTTTGTATGACAATATTCAGTAAGATTGCAGCGGGTGAGATTCCAAGCTACAAATGTGCAGAGAACGAACAGTTCTATGCTTTTCTCGACATTGATCCTGTAACAAAGGGTCACACACTTGTCATTCCTCGTAAGGAGGTTGACTACATCTTTGATATGGAAGATGAGGAACTTGCAGCCTTTGAGGTTTTTGCAAAGAAGGTTGCACGTGCAATAAAGACGGTCTTTCCATGTAAGAAGGTAGCACAGGTCGTCTTGGGATTAGAGGTTAACCATGCACATATCCACCTCTTGCCAATGAACAGCGAGGCAGATGTTAATTTCAAACATCACGTACAGGTTGATGCTGAGGAGCAGAAGGAGATTGCTGCAAAGATTTTCAAGGCTTTCCAGGAATTGGATTAAGTGATAGCTGTTGACACAGAAAACGAACAGAGCGGAGATATATCATAAGGAATATATCTCCGTTTTTGCTTATAAAGAATCTCGATGAAGAATATATGGGATGATAGATGGCCTGATTGGCTAATTGACGAAGAGCATCGTTGGGAAAATATAGATAGGGTTAAGCCGGCAAGGAGGATTCTTGGTATATTGTTTTTGTTACTGGTTTATCTGATAATAGGCTTAATCTTTGCAGGGCTTTCCATGTTAGTTCTGCATGTCTTTGATCTCGAAAATATAGGAAGTAATACAATACTGCTTTTTTCCTTTTTAAATAGTGATTACAAGTATCTATTTGCATGTATTGCTCTTGTCCTTAGTCTTGCCACGGTGATATATAAGTATAGGAAGGATAACACAGGGGAGAGAGTTCTTTTTTTCTTTATTTTTATGCTTGTCTATTCTTTTCTTATACCATTAATGGTAGCTGTGACTACTCCTGTAATCTGCTATGTGAATCGAAATTTTGGTGAAAAAGAGGTAGTGCAAAGGGATGCTGTTGTAAAAGAGTATCTTGGTATATCAATGCGAAAGGGAAGGAAATTGTTTTATCGTATAAAGATACTTGGGACAAATGAAGAATTTGTTTTTCGCACATCTGATGATATTGAATCCTCAAAGAATACTCCTGGTATACTTTATATGCATAGAGGATGGTTCGGAATGTATGCTGTGGATAGTTTAAGAATTAGTTCTGACAATAGATTAGAAGTCTTTGTTATCGATAAATATATGAAGTAGTTAGAAGGTATCAGCAAGATTATATACGGTTGTGATTTTATCAAACAGGGATATACTGTCATTGCATATCCCTGTCTTAATATATGGAAGAATCATTTAACAAAGTAATCCCACTTTTACCCAATTTGTAGCTCCCCTCCTTTGGAGGGGTTGGGGGAGGTTTTTATTTATACAAACTCATCCCCTTTCTTTATCTGTACCTCATTTACATATTTCCTTACCAATGCCGAAGAATCTTCTTTCTTACAGATAAGTAATACATTGTCCTTTTCTGCAATGATATAGCCATCGAGTCCGTTGATGACACCTAATTTGCCTTTGGAGAGCTTTATAATATTATTAGCAGCATCTTCAAGGATAACATCCGAGTCTATGACAACATTATCACCATCTCGCTTGCTTAGTGACTCATAAACAGCATGCCACGTTCCAAGGTCTGCCCATCCAAAGTCGCACCTCATCACATAAACATTCTCCGATTTCTCTAAGATGCCATAATCTAATGAAATGTTAGGATAGCGTGGGAAATTATCATGTATGAAAGTCTCTTCATCCTCTATCGTTGTTATCTTACTGCCCATTTCACCTTCACGCAAAACAGAAGGAAGGAAGCCATAGAGGCATTGACGAAGGTAATTGACGTTAGAGAGGAAGAGCCCTGTATTCCAACACCACTCCTTACTATCCATGAACATTTGTGCAAATTCTCGGTCTGGCTTTTCAGTAAAGGCTTGTACCTTATATATATCACCATTACCCGTGTAGACGCCCTTCTGAATATATCCGTATCCAGGTTCTGGTCGGGTAGGGCTAACTCCCATAGTCAGTATAGCATCATTCTTCTCAACGAACGATAATCCCTCTTTGATATTGCGAAAGAAAGCATCATCATTAACAATGTTATGATCAGAAGGAGATATTATGATATTAGCTTTAGGGTCGAACATCATAATACGATGCACTGCCCATGCAACACTTGGTGCAGTGTTTCTGTGGATTGGTTCAGCCATGATATGATTGGCTGCCACTTCAGGCAACTGCTCTCTGACAAGGTCAAGATAATCGCAGCTGGTATTAATATAAATGTTCTTTTTTGGAAGAATATTTGCAAAGCGGTCAAATGTTTGTTGAAGCTGAGTACGACCCACACCAAAGAAGTCTATAAATTGCTTTGGATACTTGTCTCTACTGCAGGGCCATAGTCTTCGTCCCTTGCCACCGGCAAGAATTACGCAATAGTTGTTCTGTTTCGTAGTCATTATCTATTTAAGCTAACCGAATTTGTTTCTCCAAAGATACCTTTTATAACTCATACCTCCAAATCTTTTATTGTAAAATACTACAAATATGCATTATTCAAAGTATTGTCATTAAATAATTCCTCAAAAATTTGCCAAATCCAGATTTTCTCTCTACCTTTGCACTCGTTGTTCAAACAACAGCCATGCCCAGATGGCGGAATAGGTAGACGCGCTGGTCTCAAACACCAGTGGGGCAACCCATCCCGGTTCGAGCCCGGGTCTGGGTACAAATATAGACTGATAACTTACTGGTTATCAGTCTATTTTGTTTTTACGGGTAGCCAAAGGGTAGGAAAAGACAACCGTATAACCTCTTTTTGATACTTATATTACCCTCAAAAAAAGAGGGCTCAGTAGAAAAAAGGTGGGGAAATTTTCTTAATTAATATATTTTTCTTTCCTTTGTATCATGGAAGAAAAATATCTATATCATTTAGCCGAATTCGTTTTACCCAGTGATGTATTACATTATTTCTCTATTGTTAAGATAGAGTCTGATACTTCATTGTTACGTATTTATCTTGATGAGAAGATGGAGAAAGAACTTTCCGATGATCTTCATTTTGAATCAAAAGGCTTTATGGAAGCTGTCGAGGTGACGGACTTTCCGATTCGTGACCATAAGGTTATTTTGGTTCTTCGTCGACGTCGCTGGATAGATATTCGTACAGGTAAGAGTTTCTCTCTTCCCTTGCAGATAGATATTACAGCCTCCGGCACTCGTTATTCCAAAGAGTTCGGAGCTTTTTTAAAAGAAACGTATGGAGACATCCCCAGTGACCTGCCGTACGCTTGAGGAATTCTATCATATCAATGGACGTAGTTTTGAGAAACAATACAAGGAAACATTAAGCGGTTACAGGTCCTGGGATCAGTTGTCTCATGCTCAGAAGTGGCTTCTCTTTGAGGATAATATTGGTAAGAACATAGCAATAGACGAGACATCCTTGTCCAATGGTGAACTCTATACGATTATCACTAATAGGGACAAACACGGCAAGCAAGGATGTCTTGTAGCCATTGTTGCTGGAACCAAATCCTTGGATGTCTGCAAGGTATTGGATAAGATAGATGAGAAGAAACGGGAAGCTGTAGAAGAGGTCACCTTGGACTTGTCCGATAGTATGCGTAAGATTGTAAGGCATTGTTTTCCAAAAGCTAAACGAGTGATTGATCGCTTTCATATACAGAAACTTGCAAGTGATGCCGTGCAACAGATGAGAATAGAGTATCGCTGGGCAGCTTTACAGCAAGCAAATGACGAGAAAGAGAATGCGAAGTTAGAAAAGATAGCGTATCAACCACTGACTTTTGAAAATGGAGATACACGTAGTGAACTGCTGGTAAGAAGTAGGTACCTGTTGTTCAAATCATCAGAGAAATGGACTGATGAACAGAAGCTAAGAGCCAAAATACTGTTCAGAGAATATCCTGACATTAAAAAGGCTTACGGTTTATCACATTCGCTAAGAATGATTTTTGCTAAGAATACTATCAAAGATGCAGCCAGACTATCATTGGCAAAATGGTATAATAACGTCGCAGAAGCTGGCTTTCATTCCTTTAATGTCATTGCTGCAACTTTCTACGAACATTACGAAGACATACTTAACTTTTATATTAACAGATCTACAAACGCTGCTGCGGAATCCTTCAATGCAAAAATAAAACTATTTAGGGCTAACTTAAGAGGAGTTGTAGATAAAAGTTTCTTTCTTTTTAGACTTGCCAAACTATATGCCTTTCCCCACTAAATATCTACTGCCCCAAAAAGAGTGCAAGTGTATCACTACACAAACACTCTAATCAAAAATATAGTTGGCTTTAGCAAAGCCGTTACAAAGATACAAAAATAATCTTGCTTGTAATTTGGTTCTCGTTCTTCTAATATTATCTTTTATCAAGATAAGTATTACAAGCATAAGAATAAATGCAGCTTGTACTTTGTACTTCTTCTTTATACTCTTTCATAACTCAAAATCTGCTTCTTCCTCACAAAAACTATAGTCCTCATTCTTTGGAGTGTAACTACCACCCAAAGCCCTTATTGCTATCATACCAAAGAAAGCATTTCTAATGAGCGTTTTGTATATGCTACCATCATTTATGCCTCTTTCCCATTTTTCTTTGAGATTGGCGGGTAATTCTGACAACATAATTTTATTTATTGTAGCCTCATCGGTAGGCGTGTAGCCTAATCCTTTATATAGGCACTTACAATAATAGTGCATTTGTCTTTGGGTTATCTGCTTTGGTGGGTTATAACCGTCTAATAATGTCTTAAAACTTGTTACCTTGTCCATATCAAGCCACCCACCTTTAAGAGCTTTGGTAATTTCCAGAATATCCACACTACTTAATTTTATCCTCATTGTTCTCTTTGTTTTGGAGTTCATACAATCGTTTAGTTACTCTGTCAATCATTTGCTCTGGCATCGATAAAAGTAACTCTTGCATCATATCTCGCTCTTTTCTCAATATATCCTCTGGTGTAGCGGGTGACATTTTAGGCATTACATAACCTAATAGTCCGGTATAGGTTCTTATATAATCTCTATCATCAAGTCTTGCCAACCGCTTAGCAAATTCATCTTGTCCACTGTCCAGAATATTGGCAACCCACGTTTTTATATCTGTAGTAGTCTTATTGGGTGTTCCTGCTTTTCTTCCACCTGTTTTTGGAGTTCCCTTTATTCTACCCATATCTATAATTAATCTACTTTAGAAATTGCACACTCATTTTACTTTATTCTTTTTCGTTACCAAAATATGGTAACAACATACATATTATTATAAGACAAAATCATTTCTACATCATTGCACACTCACACATAAGCCCCACAATTTTTTATCTCATCATCCAATTCTCTCATTAGTTCATCAGAAATTGTAATGTTGGCATTTGTTGCAACTTCTTGAATTTTGTTTTTAAGTCTGGTGTAATTCTTTCTATCGTCAAATACACCTGCTTCTTTTAACTCATCCAAAAAGTCCCCGATTTGCGTTTGGTCTGACTGGTTTATTAATCGTGCTACAAACACATTAAAAGCGTCTCTAACAGTTTTAATTTCACTCATAACGTCCGTTTTTATTTGGTTTAACTTAGATATTGAAAAGTAATTATCTTGGTAGCGTTTTACCATCATTCCATAAAAAAGTACTTGGTGCAAGGTTGAGGCTTTAACCTCTTGTACTTCTAATTGTTGAGGTAACCTACCTTTAAATCTCATTTCATATCTCAAAAGGTTTTCTCCTTTCCACGCATCTGGGTAGTCGGCTCCTTTTGCTTTAATATCTTGTAACTTGTCATAGAAAACAAATACTTTAGGCTGCTGTTTTCCTGTTCCTTTGTAATACAGGGTTGAGGGGTCAAAATGGTATCGTCCTAATCTGGGCATACTTCCTAATTTTGCAAGATAATCAGAAACTTGGTGTTTCATTAGAAAGTTTGTACCAAATTCAAGCCCTGTAACATTAGCCTCGTTTACTTGTAGGTGTAAAGCATCACTTATTTTTTCTATTGCTTGAGCTGTTGTGCGTCTGTCCAAAGAGTAAGCGTTACTACCATACAAGTATTTGGGCAAACTCCCTGTTACAGACAAACCGCCCCCAAATATAGATACTTTCAATCCCTCTAAACTACCAAATGTCTTTATCTCTCCTGTCTGGTGGTTTATATGTGTGTTGGCGTTGTCCAGATAGTTGGCTATATTGGCGTATTGCTCCCCAATGATAGCCCTATCTATCCAGAGTTTTACTTTATCATACATCTGTTTACTTGTTACCATTTTTTGCCCATAAACTACATATTATTACAGGACGTTACCCTTTTAGGGATTGTAATCTTAATGCTGCTAAAGCCTCATCAAAACCGCCCATTTTTAACTGCTTACAATATGCACTGATAAGCACTTTTGCGTCCTCTAAAACAACTAATTCTATAGAGGTTGGGATTATGTTTGTAGGGTCTTTCTTATCTTGATAGACCATAAATAAATACCCATCTTGTTTGTACTCATAAAAGGGATTAGTTTTGTTATTCTTGCTGTAAGTGGGTTTGTCTAAAGGGTATCCGTAGGCGTAACCACTTAACTTACCATCTTCAAAATATTCTTTTAAGCCTGTAAAGTTGAGGCTATTTTTTGCTTGTAACCTCATTGATGGGATATTACTACCCTCTTTTAGTTTCTCCATCAAGTTCATAGATACAAGTCCATCCCTACCTCTCAAAAGTTCCATTGGAGGATAATAGCCCGCTTGTGCTGTAATGGTGTACTTAGGGGTTTTCTTACCTTTTGGAGTTGTATTTACCATCTTGGCATAGTAACGTATATTAGGCGTGTTCATTTCTTGCCCCCTTTCTCCATACAGTAGGTTTGCGCTTGTTGGTTTAATTCTGCCTCTGTTGCAATTCTGTTGTTTTGTAGCCATTGTTCTAATTCCAGACGGTTGAAATAGCACATTTTACCCATTGGTTTATAGTGGGGTATTCTTTGCCCCATAGTGAGTTTATAAAGGTAGCTTTTGGATATTCCCAAATATTTTGCCGCCTCATCACTTGTTAAGACTTCTTTAGAGCAAAAGATAGTGTTAGCAGTTATTAGGTCTGCCACCTGCTTTAATTCCTCTGACATTACTTTGTAAATTTAATTGTTGGGGCTGTCTGGTCTGTTTGCAAGTCCATCCCTTGTTTGCCCTGTTGCTTTTTCTGATAGTGCTTGCAATTCATTCTATCATATTGAAAGCAAGTGCAAAGTTAATGAGTAAAGGAAATGAAAAAAAGGGTTTTATGGTGTCCCTATTGGTGTCCCTAAATGTGAAAAAAGTAAAAAGCAACTCCATTTTAGGAATTGCTTTATTGTTAATCTACAAATAACTTATCAATAATATTGTGTTCTTTGGGCTTACCTCCGTTATTTTTGTTATCCATTAATCGTGAGGCAGCTCTTCCCAACCTACTCTCTCCAAAAAATATGCTTAATTCTGTATCTGGAAAGTTGACTTTATTGTCCGGGGTAGGTTGGTATATTTTTTGGAGAAAATAGGCTAATTGAGCTTTACTTATATTTTTTCTCCTAATCCCTTGTGGGGTAATCTCTATTATATTAGCTTGTATGGCTTTATCAAATAGTTTCTTTACTTCATTTGTTACTAATTCAGTAGGTAAATCAGATAAAGCTTGCGTTAAAGCATCTGGGGCTGAATTATGCTCCACTGTTGCTTGTTCGTTCTGTTGTATAGATGTTTTTTGTGTTTGCTCTTTACCATCTATAGTTAGCTGTATAAATTCTTTGTACAATGTTTCACGTTTGCATTTTATATCCTCTATTTCTTGGTACGTTAAATGCCAATTCAATCCTATACCCTTTAATTTCATATTAGCTTGCCTTATTAAACAAAGCAGTTCTAACACTCGTTCTTGTATAGCTTTTTCTTTACATAATTCAGTATCTTGGATAACTCCATTAAGATACCTCCCATCTGTTTGATAATATCGTGTATTATCATTACTTCCAAAGCGTTCTAAACGCCATTTGTCGTGCCACTCGCTTAACTGCGTTAGCGTGAGGTCAAAGTCAATTGGTAACATTTCCATCTTATTCAAAATTAAATTTAGGTAAACTGTTTATTGCATCTTGTTTGAGGCTGTCTATTGCTCTGGTATACTTCTCTGTATGCTTTAATCCACTATGCCCCAAAAGACTTGCTACAGTCTTAATATTTGCTCCGTTATTAAGAATATTAACGGCAAAAGAATGTCTTGCACAATGCCAACTAATATGCTTGTCAATTCCAGCTCTCTTAACCCATCTTTTTAGTGCTTTTAAGCACATTTCATAACTTGGTAGTGGAAATATAAGGCTGTCTTTGTTTTGCTCGTCTGTAGGTTCTCCTATAAGCCTCAATAATCCATCATTGAGTGGAATTATAACGCCACTGCTTGATGAGTGTCCCTTTGTCTTGTTTTGTTCAAACTTTAGCAACTTGTTGGAATAGTCTACATTAGAAAAAGTAAGGTCTTTTACATCACAAAATCTTAAACCACAATAAAGACACATTATAAAAGCCCTCCTTATATTGGTGTTTTCTCCATCATAATGAGTGTTTATTAATGTTTGTTCTTCTTCCAAAGAAAGTACGTCTTTCTTTAGTATCTGGTCATCAACCTTTATGACAATCCCCGTGCAAGGGTTCTTTAACATTACATCGTGTTCTACAGCAAACTTAATTACTTTCTTAAAACGTTGGTAAATACTCTTAGCACCCTCTCCAATACTTCTACTTTGCAAATACTCTGTATAAGCTATTATCATATCTTTGTCAAGCTGTTCTGGCTTTATTGACTTTGCAAACTTGCAGTATTCTGGTGTATCTCTTAAAAAGTCCTTGAACCGCTGTAAAGCGATTTGTACCATCCTTATATCTTTCTTTGTGTAATTGTTTATGTAGGTTTGAAAGTAATCCAGAAAATTTATTTTTCTACGTTCATTCTTTAGTCTATACCCCTCAATGCTTTCAAGCAATTCTTGCCCCTTTTCAAATCTGATTTTCTTTGCAAGTTCAAGCGTTTCTTTATTTTGCTGTCTTTCTATAGGGGTTCTGGGTGCTTGCCAAAGATACAACTTTAAATAATCCCTTTTTCTGTCTTTTTTTGCTACCTGTTTATCTTTAGCCTCATCATATACCATTGTATATCCAAAGTAGTAATCAAGAAAAAGGCTCTCTCTACCATTAGATAATATCTTTGCGCCTAATTTAGGATTATCTGTGTTGTCTGTACTGATAATATAAGTGTTATCAGACCTAATTTCTTTCTTTGCTGCCATAATAACTATATTTTTGATTTTTCTTGATAGCAAAGATACAATCTTTTTTTAATCTGGGTAGCCAAAGGGTAGGAAAAAATAGAAAAACAAGGTCTTTTTTATGAAAATAAGAGAATGTACCATTTTGGGCTACCTGCTGTAATACAGTCACTTAGTATGTTTTTATTTTCCTTTGTTTGACGGGTACAATATCGGGTCTGGGTACAATAAATCCCTTGTGAATCGATGATTTGCAAGGGATTTTTTCTTTGTAGGGGTACTTAAAGCGTACTTTGCTATTAATGGATAAAATCAGAACTCACTCAAGCCTTTATTCAGAACTCACTCCTATCTTTAATCATACTATTAAGTTTAAAATTATTTTCATGGAAATAAATTGATGGTAATGGCTTGTTGTGTCGGTAATGTACTTTATAATAAGTAGCTTTTCTTGCGAATGGGTTGGCTCTTGATTGCTTTTTCGGTTCTTCCTTTAAATATATAACGTGTTGGGAGGATAAAGACTTATACACTTGCATGGTATTACTATGTCAAATTATACAGGCTTTTTAAGGAGGATAAAGTAATCGATAAATGCAAATTGATACTATTTTATCCGTCTTTTACAAACAACTTATTCCTTTGTTATTTGCTATTTGTAAACTCTTTTCATACAACTCAAAACCTATACATGCTCTTTAGGCTTCTTAAAGACGCCTAATTGACTTGCAAAAGGTGCCCTTTTGAGGTCTTACTAACGCCCTTTTGAAGTCCAATTAAGCACCTTTTCTTGTACTACTTTATAACTGATTGATTCTCTGTTGGTTATAGACTTGCTTTTTAGATGTGATTTTATCCTAATTTATAGATGTTTTATTCGAAATTATGTAATGATTTTTTTCAAAATCTTATCTATATAGTTGAGGTGTTAAAATAAAAGGGTTTTCTATGTCAGAAAGTGATAATAAAGTAGGTAGTATGATAGTCTTAGCTATAATTTTCATTAATGAGTAACTCCGGTTCTTCCGTTAAGGAACCACGAAAAGCATCCACACATTTAACGGAAGAATCAATAAGGTTCTTCCGTTAAATGCGCAGATTGTTGATAGAATGAGATTAATTCACATAAACGGAATGAATCTCCCCAATTAGATGGTTTTAGGCTGAGGGATAAATTACATAACAGATATAATTAGATGCGATATCTACCTGTCATCTATAAACAACGTATTCCTTCTTTAGCTGATATTTGTAAACCATTTTCGTACGGTTCAAATCCAATACATGCTCTTTTGGCTTCTAAAAGACGCCTAATTGACTTGCAAAAGGTGCCCTTTAAGACCCTTACTAATGCCCTTTTGAAGTTCAATTAAGCATCTTTTACTTTACTACTTTATAACGAATTGATTTTCTTATGGTTACAAACCTGCTTTTTATATGTGTTTTTGCCGTTATTTATTGATGTTTTATTTGGAATTATGTAATGATTTTTCAAATCCTTATCTGCGGATTTTCGAAGTCTTAAATGAAATGGTTTTCTATGAAAGAGGATGATAATAGGATAGACACTTGACTGTCATAACTATGTTTTTGATTAATGAGTAACTTCGGTTTATCCGTTATAGCAATACGAAAAGTGTCCACACATTTAACCCAAATCGGTCATTAGAGCACAATGTTTCAGGAATTCTTGTTTTTGTGTTGTTTCCTAACATCTTTTATTTTCTTGTCGGCACCTTGCCTGTCTTTGCAACTTGACGTAGCCCGCTACGCCTGCGTTACAAAGATAGGCAATCTGCTCGACAATAAAATAGAATCTGTTTAGGCTCTAATGAGCGATTTGGGTTTAACGGAAAAACTGGAAAATACGCTTAAGATAGTTCGGAATAGGGAGGAAGTATTCTGGTTAATATGGCTTGTTGGGGAATGTGAAAAGGTGCAAATTGTCACTTATGGATAGCATTTAGATGTAATTTATGTGTATTTTCTTGGCAAATCAACCTTTTTTGCTTACCTTTACACCAAATTTGAATAACGAACATTATGAGTTACAACTTATTAAAAGGTAAAAGAGGTATTATTTTTGGAGCCCTCAACGAGATGTCTATCGCATGGAAAGTTGCTGAAAGAGCAGTTGAGGAAGGTGCAACAATCACTTTGTCAAATACTCCTATCGCAGTAAGAATGGGTACAGTAAATGCACTGTCAGAGAAGTTAAACTGCGAGGTTATTCCTGCTGATGCAACTAACGTTGAGGACTTGGAGAACGTATTCAAGCGCTCAATGGAGGTTTTGGGTGGTAAGATTGACTTCGTTCTGCACTCTATCGGTATGTCACCAAACGTGCGTAAGCACCGTACATACGATGACTTGGACTATAAGATGCTTGATACAACACTTGATATCTCAGCTGTTTCATTCCACAAGATGATTCAGAGTGCTAAGAAACTTGATGCTATCAATGAGTATGGTTCAATCCTTGCACTCTCTTACGTAGCTGCTCAGCGTACCTTCTACGGTTACAATGATATGGCTGATGCTAAGGCATTGTTGGAGAGTATCGGTCGTAGCTTCGGTTATATTTATGGTCGTGAGAAGCACGTACGTATCAACACTATTTCTCAGTCACCTACAATGACAACTGCTGGTTCAGGTGTGAAGGGTATGGATAAGCTCTTCGACTTCGCTGACCGTATGTCTCCATTGGGCAATGCAAGTGCTGCTGAGTGTGCTGACTATTGTATCGTAATGTTCTCTGACCTCACCCGTAAGGTGACAATGCAGAACCTCTACCACGATGGTGGTTTCTCAAATGTGGGTATGAGTCTCCGTGCTATGGCTACATACGAGAAGGGTCTCGATGAGTATAAGGACGAGAACGGTAATATTATCTACGGATAAGTAAAGCCCCACCCCGACCCTCCCCGAAGGGGGAGGGAGGCAAATAGGGGAGGGGTAGGATAAAGGGGATTGTCTTTATAGATGTAATTCTCTACCACTATCTAATGTAACTCCTCTTTATGCGCTTGTTGAGGAAGGTGCTAAGCCCAAGTTTAACCGGCAAAATTATTTTTCATAAATTTTCGGGATGTTTTGTGTAGTATCAATTTGAAAAATGATTGATAATCAAGTGTAGAGTATTGTTGCGAGGAGTAAAATCTGATTTGTAGGACACAGTCATATCAAAATTATTTTGTTACTTTGCACTCATGCACGCAAATGTACAGACACGATTCAACCCTGCCACAGGGGACATGGCTCCTTATTATCGCATCAAGGAGTCATATCGTGATGTGCAGGGTCATGTACATTCGCTAATTCTGTTGAATATCGGGTTCGAACCTTCACTTACTGCTGTACAGGTTCGAAAAATTGCATACGCTCTTACCGAACGCTTCAAAAATAGAAGTACACCCTCGCTTTTCAAAGAACATCTTGACGGTCTTACTCCTATTGAACAGGCAAAGGCTGACGAATGGTGGATCCGTATGGAGAAAGAAGGTGGAATCGATCGATTTAATAAGGAAGAGCAGAAGTCGCTGAGAAAATATGAGAACTACATAGACCTTGAGACGGCAAACTATACTGACGCAAGGAATGTTGGTGCAGAGTGGCTCTGCAAGCAGACAATAGACAAGCTACAATTAGAGGGTTTTCTGCGCAAAAACGGGTGGACGGAGAATGCGATACACACGGCTTTGTCAGCATTGATTGTTCGCACGGTATATGCAGTTTCTGAACGTTCATCTTATTATTATTTGCGCGATAACTCGGCTGCCGCTGAACTTTATAGTGGAGTTCCTGGCTGGACACCAGGAATCAATTCTCTGTATAAAATCACTGATAAATTATATGAACTAAAGGAACAGTTAGAGCATCATCTGTGCAGCATTACTGACGCTCTCTTTAATATAGACAACAAGTTGATGCTCTTCGACTTAACCAACTTCTATTTCGAGGGCAGCAAGCGTAACAGCAACAAGGCCAAGTTCGGTCGTTCAAAAGAAAAACGCTCTGACTGTAAGCTACTTGTACTTGCATTATGTATCAATAAAGAAGGTTTTATACGTTATTCTTCTATCTTAGAGGGTAATACAGCAGATCCCAAGTCTCTACCCAATATGATTGATACGCTGGCAAAGAGGAATCCATCAAGAACAAAGGATACGCTCGTTGTCATGGATGCAGGTGTTGCCACGGAAGAGAACTTGGAGTTAATAAAGAAAAAGGGTTACAATTATCTCTGCGTATCCCGTACGAAAATGAAAGACTATATGCTCAGTGATGATAACAAGAGCGTTACAGTAATGGATGCCCGTCGGCAGAAGATAACGCTGAAAGAGGTTAAGACAGAGGATGATGAGGATTATTATCTCGAAATAACATCTCCTTCGAAAGCTATGACAGAGTCGTCCATGAACAGGGTTTGGAAAGAGCGTTTTGAGATGGAACTGCAGAGGATAAACAATGGAATCTCCAAGAAAGGTGGAACAAAAACCTATGAAAAGGTTGTTGAACGTACAGGACGTGCCATACAGAAGTACCCTTCTATAGCGAAGTTCTACCAGATAAGCTACATAAAAAATGAGAAGAAGCCCAAGGAGATGCTACGTGTAGACTGGGAGATAAAAGACCTCTCGGCAATGGAATCTGGTCATGGAGTCTATTTCCTCCGTAGCAATGTCAGGACACTTTCTGAGTGTGTAACATGGGAATACTACAATCTCATTCGTGAGATAGAATGTACGAACAGACAACTAAAGAATGATCTCAACCTCCGTCCAATCTATCATCAGAAAGATGAGCGAAGCGACGCACACCTTTTCTTCGGTTTATTAGCCTACTGGGTGGTAAACACTATCCGTTGTCAATTAAAACGAGAAGGAGAATCCTGTTACTGGACCGAGATAGTACGACGTATGAGTACCCAAAAGCTCGTCACCACAAAAGGGAAGAATCCATTAGGTGAAACCATCGAGATGCGCCAGTGCAGTAGTCCTTCGAAGCAAGCAAAACAGATATACGATAAGTTGAACTTAAAACACTCACCATTCAAAAAGAATAAAATTTGTAGGACACAGAGCCCATAAGAAAAACGAGGAAAGTACGGTGACAGTAACAATTAGGCGAAAGTGGGTGTTAAACTTGGGTAAGAGAAATAATAAAAAACTCCAGTAAGTGAGAACTTACTGGAGTTTTTTTATTTCTATTGTTATTCTCGAAATAACTTATTGTACCAAATCTTAAGCAAGTTTGTCTCCCTCAAATCTTTTTTCTATAGCAAACCATAAGCAAACTTTCCTCCCTCAAATCAGTTTTCATACCAAACCATACGCTAATTTGTCTCCCTCCCCTTTCGGGGAGGGTCGGGGTGGGGCTTTACTTCCTACCAAAGTCGGCAGGAATCTCACCCCACTGCTTGGTTTCCCACTTTATAATAGGTGTCGTAACCTTATGCGTTTGGAGCCAATGTTCCGCGCGAGCGATGACTTGATGAAGTTGTTCGGTATCTGCATTGCGGACAAAAGTAGTCTTACAACGTTTTTTATTCACCCATAAGATAGCATTATAAGAGTCGCTATAAATAACTTTATCCTTGATACCTTGCTTCTCCATTAGTGCCAAAGCATGAACAATAGCGAGGAACTCACCAATATTGTTTGTTCCCATAACTGGACCAAAATGGAAGACTCTTGCACCAGTTTGTAGGTCAACACATTGATACTCCATCGGTCCCGGATTGCCAGAACAAGCGGCGTCAACAGCCCAAGCACCAGCCCCCCTCAATCCCCCCGAAAGGGGGGAAGCCCCAGTCTGCTGTGGTTGGATGCCAGACTGAGTATTAGTTTGAGAACTCGTCTGTGTATTTTGCGGAGAACCACCTGCTTGATTTGTATTCTGTGAGTCTATTGCCATTATAGTTTCTTTAATCTTCTGGATAACTTCTTCCCTATGGTTGAAGACTTCCTCATTAGTGAATCGGATGACAGTATAACCCCATTGCACAAGGTCACGAGTCCGTTCCTCATCCTTTATAATCTGTTCATCATTAAAATGATACTTACCATCAATTTCAACAATAAGTTTATACTTAAGGTTGATGAAGTCGGCAATATATTGTCCGATGATATGTTGTCTACGAAACTTGTGACCACTTTGTTTTCCTTTTAGGTATAACCAAAGTAGGTTTTCTGCTTGTGTAGAGTGCTACCTGTTCTTGATAGCATTTGCTTTCAGCAGTTCATACTCTATCTCATCAGCCGTTTCATAGATGTACATAGCCTAATGTTTTTTACTTTTATCCCACCTTACCCATTTTGCCTCCCTCCCCCTTTGGGGAGGGTCGGGGTGGGGCTTTACATCCTCTCAGGCACCTCAATACCGAGCAATGCCATACCATTCTTGATGACCTTAGCCACGTTCTTGGCAATCATCAGACGGGTAATCTTCTCTGCTTCGGTATAAGCGTTGAGGATGCTATAGTCATGATAGAACTGGTTGAACTCCTTAGTCAGCTCATAGCAGTAGTTTGCAATACCACTTGGGCTATAGTCGATACCAGCCTGTACAACTGCAGCACCGAAGTCATTGAGCTTCTGGATGAGAGCAATCTCCTTGTCATTGAGCGGAGCATTGCCGTTAAGTGATGCTGGTAAGGTGATGTTCTGTGCCTCAGCCTTACGGAGGATACTACGGATACGTGCGTAAGTGTACTGGATGAATGGTCCTGTATTACCATTAAAGTCGATAGACTCCTCTGGGTTGAAGAGCATATTCTTGCGCGCATCAACTTTAAGGATGAAGTACTTCAGCGCACCCATACCCACGATACGTGCAATCTCGTTCTTCTCTCCCTCTGTGATACCTTCCAACTTGTTCACCTTATCCTCGCTAAGACTCTTTGCGTTCTCAATCATTGATGCAACAAGGTCGTCTGCATCGACAACTGTTCCCTCACGACTCTTCATCTTACCGTTTGGCAATTCAACCATACCGTATGAGAAGTGTACAAGATCTTTACCCCATTTGAAGCCCAAACGGTCCAAGAGGATAGAGAGAACTTGGAAGTGGTAGTTCTGCTCGTTACCAACGACATAAATCATCTTGTCGATAGGGAAGTCGTTGAAACGCATCTCTGCAGTACCAATGTCCTGTGTCATATAAACCGATGTGCCATCCTTACGCAGTAGAAGTTTCTGGTCCAAACCCTCATTTGTGAGGTCAGCCCATACTGAGTTGTCTTCCTTACGGATGAAGAGTCCCTTCTCAAGACCTTCTTCCACCTTCTTCTTACCAGCGAGATAAGTGCTTGATTCGTAGTAAATCTTATCGAAACCAACGCCCAACGCCTTATAAGTCTCATCGAAACCAGCATATACCCAGTTGTTCATCTTCTCCCACAAAGCACGAATCTCTGGGTCGTTAGCTTCCCACTTCACGAGCATTTGCTGAGCTTGATACAGGAGACTTCGGTCTATATGTTCTGAAATTTTTTTCTCTAAATGCGTAATTAATAAAATTCTCTCAGGTATCTGTCTCCATAATGGACGCTTTATTAGTATTTTTAACAAATCTGAGAATACCTTATACATTCCATAAGAATAATCTTCACTAAATCTGTATTCCTTTTTTTTCTTCTTCTTTAATATATGCTTTCCAAGAAGTTTCGAAAACATTTCATACTCACTGGGGTTATTGAAGATAGTAATACTTTCTTTTTTAGAGGAGTAATTCTCTAATGTCTCTATCATTGTTTCATAAAGCATAGACATATGCCAATTGAAAGAAAAACTACTTCCTGATTGTTTTTTGTACTTGAAATAATCTTTTCTGCTAATTAACAAGTCAAGCAACTCATCAATATTATATGCTTTTTCTTGATTTGTTGTACCTTTTTTCCAATTTTGTATAAATCTTTTTTCTTGATTTCTAAGTTTTTTGTTGAATAGTACATATAGATCCCCAACAAAGTGATCGCCCTTCTTGCCAGCCTGCTCAGGGGTGATACCATTACCCCACTTCAGCCAAGCCAACATAGACTTACAGATGTGGATACCACGGTCATTAACGATATTTGTCTTTACCACCTTGTTACCATTAGCCTCCATAATCTGTGCCAACGACCAACCGAGGAGGTTGTTACGTACGTGACCAAGGTGAAGTGGCTTATTTGTGTTAGGTGAAGAGTATTCAATCATCACCAATGGACTCTCGTCTGTCACACGCTTCTCACCGAACTTCTCGTCAGCATTGATGTCATTCAGCAGCCCTGTCCATGCAGCCTGCGCAATAACGAGGTTGAGGAAGCCCTTTACGACATTGAAGTCTGCCACAGCCTTGCAGTTCTTCTTCAGGTATTCACCTAAATCCTGTGCGGTATCTTCAGGCTTCTTGTGTGAAGTCTTCAGCAGTGGGAAAGTGACGAGTGTGAGGTTACCCTCAAAGTCGCTGCGTGTCTTCTGCAGCTGAATCATCTTTTCAGGAACTTCTGTTCCATACAATTCCTTTACAGCTGCAAGTGCAGCAATGGTAATTTGCTCTTCTATCTTCATCTTTTGTTTCTTTTTATCTGTCTGCAAAGTTACGGAAAATCAGCCGAATAACGGCAGGAGGAGGGTGGTTAATTCATAATTCATAATTCATAATTCATAATTATGATTAGTTTTGATTCAAAACTTATATCTCATACTTTATAATTTTATTGTTTGTCAGTTGTAATTATGTTTGCCCTTTTATGCAGTCTAATAAACAATCTTGTGTAAGCTTTTTAGTAGTGTTTTGCGGTGGTGTTGATGCTCAGCACGAGTGGTGTTGTTGGTAAGCACCAATGGTGTTAAGCGCTAATCGCCATGCAATATATGATGGGGGAGATATCAACTTGTTGTTAAAAAGAGTCATACTGTCAAAAAGTAATTAATGGTTATTCGATGTAGGGGCTTACTTTCTTAACCCAAGTTTAATACCCACCTTCGCCTAATTGTTACTGTCACCGTACTTTCCTCATTTTTCTTATGGGCTCTGTGTCCTACAAATTTTATTCTTTTTGAATGGTGAGTGTTTTAAGTTCAACTTATCGTATATCTGTTTTGCTTGCTTCGAAGGACTACTACATTGGCGCATCTCGATGGTTTCACCTAATGGATTCTTCCCTTTTGTGGTGACGAGCTTTTGGGTACTCATACGTCGTACAATCTCGGTCCAGTAACAGGATTCTCCTTCTCGTTTTAATTGACAACGGATAGTGTTTACCACCCAGTAGGCTAATAAACCGAAGAAAAGGTGTGCGTCGCTTCGCTCATCTTTCTGATGATAGATTGGACGGAGGTTGAGATCATTCTTTAGTTGTCTGTTCGTACATTCTATCTCGCGAATGAGATTGTAGTATTCCCATGTCACACGCTCAGAAAGTGTCCTGACATTGCTGCGGAGGAAATAGACTCCATGACCAGATTCCATTGCCGAGAGGTCTTTTATCTCCCAGTCTACACGCAGCATCTCCTTGGGCTTCTTCTCATTTTTTATGTAGCTTATCTGGTAGAACTTCGCTATAGAAGGGTACTTCTGTATGGCACGTCCTGTACGTTCAACAACCTTTTCATAGGTTTTTGTTCCACCTTTCTTGGAGATTCCTTCGTTTATCCTCTGCAGTTCCATCTCAAGACGCCCTCTCCAAACCCTGTTCATGGACGACTCTGTCATAGCTTTTGAAGGAGATGTTATTTCGAGATAATAATCCTTATCATCCTCTGTCTTAACCTCTTTCAGCGTTATCTTCTGCCGACGGGCATCCATTATCGTAACGCTCTTATTATCATCACTGAGCATATAGTCTTTCATTTTCGTACGGGATACGCAGAGATAATTGTAACCCTTTTTCTTTATTAACTCCAAGTTCTCTTCCGTGGCAACACCTGCATCCATGACAACGAGCGTATCCTTTGTTCTTGATGGATTCCTCTTTGCCAGCGTATCAATCATATTGGGTAGAGACTTGGAATCTGCTGTATTACCCTCCAAGATAGAAGAATAACGTATAAAACCTTCTTTATTGATACATAATGCAAGTACAAGTAGCTTACAATCAGAGCGCTTTTCTTTTGAACGACCGAACTTGGCTTTATCGCTATTACGCTTGCTACCCTCGAAATAGAAGTTGGTTAAGTCGAAGAGCATCAACTTGTTGTCTATATTAAAGAGAGCGTCAGTAATGCTGCACAGATGATGCTCTAACTGTTCCTTTAGTTCATATAATTTGTCAGTGATTTTATACAGAGAATTGATTCCTGGTGTCCAGCCAGGAACTCCACTGTAAAGTTCGCCAGCAGCCGAGTTATCGCGCAAATAATAATAAGATGAACGTTCAGAGACAGCATATACCGTACGAACAATCAATGCTGACAAAGCCGTGTGTATTGCATTTCCGTCCACCCATTTTTGCGCAGAAAACCCTCTAATTGTAGCTTGTCTATTGTCTGCTTGCAGAGCCACTCTGCACCAACATTCCTTGCGTCAGTATAGTTTGCCGTCTCAAGGTCAATATAGTTCTCATATTTTCTCAGCGACTTCTGCTCTTCCTTATTAAACCGATCGATTCCACCTTCTTTCTCCATACGGCTCCACCATTCGTCAGCCTTTGCCTGTTCAATAGGAGTAAGACCGTCAAGGTATTCTTTGAAAAGCGAGGGTGTACTTCTGTTTTTGAAGCGTTCGGTAAGAGCGTATGCAATTTTTCGAACCTGTACAGCAGTAAGTGAAGGTTCGAACCCGATGTTCAAAAGAATTAGCGAATGTACATGACCCTGCACATCACGATATGACTCCTTGATGCGATAATAAGGAGCCATGTCCCCTGTGGCAGGGTTGAATCGTGTCTGTACATTTGCGTGCATGAGTGCAAAGTAACAAAATAATTTTGATATGACTGTGTCCTACAAATCAGATTTTACTCCTCGTTACAATACCCTATACTTGATTATCAACCATTTATCAAATTGATACTACACAAAACATCCCGAAAATTTATGAAAAATAATTTTACCGGTTAAACTTGGGTTAAGTTTAATACGATGATACATAGAGAATATATGATTTAAATTTTATTGGCTACAATGCTCACTTTTAGTTGTAAAGTCTTGTATTTATGTGTGTTGAGTTCTGTTTAAAAGTAGTTTATTTCTTGTTTATTTGCAATATTTGCGCTATCTTTGCAATTAGATTAACTATAAAAAAAATAGATCATATGCGTAAAAGTATTCAGAAGTGGACTTATGCCCTTGTAGCCAGTGTATTTGCATTGGTAATGTGTTTTAGCCTTAGTGCTTGTGGTAGTGATGATGATAATGATGTAAATAATGGGGTAAGTCCTGTTCTTTACAGTGATTTTGGAGGTAGAATCGGTGTTAACTATCCATTGGGTATCTCGGGTAAAATGGTTGCTTTCTTTATTCCTAAGAGTCAGGCTGGACAGATTGTTGACTTAACAAAGACCGGTGATTGGGTTGCTGGTGGTTCTGCAGTTGGTGGTCTATACAGCTATGATGATCATCTTTTCCAGAAAGGAAGTTATGTTTATCTTCTAAAGACGGGTGCAAATGAGATAGAACTCCGTTATAAATATATTTGGAAAGAAGGTACAGCAACTCGTACAATAGAGGGAAGCTATAAGAACGTAAAGATGACAACGCATCAAGGTGCGATTGATTGGGCACATAGGCAGGGCTTGTATTAAACCCAAATCGGTTATTAGACCACAATATGTATAATTCTTAACTATGGTATTTTTTCCTAACATATTTTATTTTATTATCGGCATCTTGTCTGTCTTTGTACCTTGACGTAGCCCGCTACGCCTGCGTTGCAAAGCCAAACAATCTGCTCGATAATAAAACAAAATATGTTTAGGCTCTAATGACCGATTTGGGTTAAAGTCAAATCAGCTTTTCAAAAGAAAACAGTAAAATGAGATTATACCAGAGTATCAGGTTCTACCAATGATATTTCTGGTATAATCTCATTTTATTTTTTTGTTTCCTCTACTGCGTTAAGGAGATGATAAGGGAGAAAAGATGAAAACGTGTGTCTTGTTTGTAAATTCCCTCTTGTTCAGATTATGCCTTTTCTGCATAATATCCACCCTTTTCTTTGATATAATCAATGAGTTCTGAGAAGATTTGATTTTGTCTTAATGTTGGCTCATTACCAGTAAGAATCAGCTGTTTGCGGGCTCTTGTGATGGCAACATTTAGTTTACGATCAATAGGTTGACCATCTTCATAGAACGTGTTGGCGGTGAGGAAGTCGAGTTGATAGCGACTTTGAATGGTAAAAGAATAAAGAATGATGTCACGTTGGCTACCTTGATAGCGTTCCACAGTGTCAATACTGATTTCTTCCAATTCGGGAATACCAAGTTTCTCAATCTCCTTTCTGATCATTGCAATCTGATTGCGGTAAGGTACGATGACACCAACAGACTTCTGTGGGTCGAAGTTATTGCCGAGTTGTCGGTGTAGGCGTCTTAGCAGGTCGGTAATGATACGTGCCTCCTCCGTGTTTACTTTCTCAGAAATATTCAGTTGTCGACACGGCTTTGAAGGGATGAAAATCATACGATGCGCCTTCAAAACATCATCGGTCTCGTCCTCACTCGCTTCGTTATAATTCAATGTCTGCTCTAATTGGTGGGCTAATGGTACACATTCGATTTGTTCGCGTGCATAAAACTTACGATTAGCAAAGTCGGCAATGTCTGGGTGCATTCGTCCTTGTTTGTGCAGTGTACCAATGAAATCAGTTCTCCCTGCTGCTCGCTCTGTAAGAATGAGCCGTTCGAAGAGAGAATTAGCGCAAGAGTTTAGATGAATTGCTTTCAGTGTTTCATTCTCAACAACCACCTCAGCATCACTTTGTTGCACAACTGCTGGCAATTGTTTATGGTCGCCTATTAATATAAACTGGTCTATCGCACGCCTTTCTGCATGTCGGGCTGTAAGTAAACCAATAATATTTGGCTCTAATATTTGACTTGCTTCATCAATGATAGCGAGGTCGAAATGTTTGATATTAAAGAGAGCAGCATTGCTGTTCATTGTAGAGGTTGTGGCTACAACGATGCGCGCATCCGCTATGGTAGACTTTATGCTGTTGAGGGTTGCATTTTCATCTAACACTTCCTTCAACAAATGGTCACTATATTTCGGGTCGCAACTGAACTCATTACCAATGCGGATGTAGTCAAGTTCGTTCTCTGTCAGCATATTACAAATCTCGTCGACAGCACGATTTGTATAGGCAAGGAGGAGGATTGCCGTCTGGGTGTTGGGTGTTGAGTGTTGGGTGTTGATGGTTTCTGAAAGTTTGTTGTGCTTAGAATCTTCTGCTGAATAGGCTGAAGATGGTTGTGAATAGATGTTCCCTGCCAACTGTTCACGCACAAGGAATTGCAGGGCTTGTGAGGTCTTGCCTGTTCCTGGAGGACCGATAAGAAGGAAATAATCCTGTGCCTGCTTTGCTTTCAAGATGATTTCGTCATAATCGGGATGGTAGCTGCGGGATAAGGTAAGGGACTTATCGATACGTGGTGCCCGCTGTCCCAAAAGCAATTGACGGCGTTCTTCGTTTGAAGTTATGAAGGTATAAAGACTTCTGATAGCCGAAGTACCACCAATATCACTACCAGCATGCTCAATAGCGAAGTAATCTCCGCTGATAAGGTCAGGGTTTTGCTGTCCATCATTGAGGTGTACAACAAGTCTGTCACCATGTATCTCCTGTAGTGAACCTTTGAAAAGAATACTCATTCTCACGTCAGGAGCCTCGTTCTTCTTGTACGCATAGAGGTAAATCATATCTCCTCTGCGAAAGTTAGGGAGGAAATCTTCACCCTGTTGGGGTACAGCGAGTGTAATCGTATCATAGCCGTTGAACGAGCTGCTACGCTCTTTCTCGATGATAGTCAGTCCTGTATAGATGTTTCCTGTCTCTTTCTTCTCCGCAAGAGGCATATTCCAAAGGTCAGCATTACTATTTCCTACACCTTCCTGTACACCCACTTTCGACACTAATTGTTCCTTGATAACAAAGGTCATCATACGTGTGAAATAAGCACGTTCGAGGTCGTTGAGTTGGTGAAGTGGTGCCAGTGTCTCGGTGAGTTGTGGCAAGAGGTATCTATTGTAGAAGTTATCGTTTTGTTTCTCAACGTTCAATGTCTGCGGTGTGAGCAATGGCAACATCCTGTCAAAGCCATTATCAGCCATCCAGAACTCCGTTGCCACGGCTTGATTACGGAAGCGGATAGTTTCACGAATCAGCTTTTGTAGTGGCTCCACTTCGAGTAATCCGTCGGGTAGGGGATATTTAGAATACAACAGTTGGATGTGTGCATTCTTCGGACTAAGCTGAAAGTTATATTGCAAGATACCATAGTAGAGTAACACCTGCACATAGTGTTTCTCAACATGGAGTGAGCCATGTGAATTTTTGTATTTGCGTTCAATAAAAGTATTCTTGCCCGACTTCTGCTCAACAAGTAGTTTTAAGTCGGTTGTCATCAAGTCGACACGACCCTGTATGCCCAATCGTTCGCATACAAAGGAAGGTTCAAGAATCGCTTTCTCACGGTCGAAGGTTTGGAATATTTCGTCAACAATCCCCTTGATGTTCTCCACCTGTCGTTCTGCATCTTGTTTGAAAGTTGCTGCATCAAAGTCGGGACAAGTCGCATAGTCCAAAGCCTTCTCTCTGAAGTTAGAACGGAAGGTATCTTTGATGTCGTATTTTGCTGGATGATTGATGATATCATCGAGTGCAGAACCAGCGAAGTTACCCAATACAATGTGTTTATTGCTCAGGCGGGGAGTAAGTCTGTTGACGGTGAAAAGCAACGGATGGTGTCCGTATGTTTCAAAACAATTAGCAATGGTAGAGATATCTATCAGGTAGTCTGGCTCAACGACGATAAGACGTGGTACGACCTTTTTTCGTGTAACAGTACAGTCAAGAAGATTCAGCTGCATCCCTTCGCGTAGCATCGGGCGTAAGTAGCTGAAATCAATGTAGTCTGGTGTGTTCATATAGTCCACTAACAAGAGTTCTTCGCTACTGTCTTGATTGGTTACAGCCACCTGAATAGTACTGTCGTCCCACTCTCTTACGATACAACGAATGTAACGATAATTCGTAATCAGTATATTCTCCGTTGTGCGTCCACGTGCTGGAATTTTCCCAACAAGGAACGATGGGATAGCCTCCTGCACAACAGCAGACACGAAGATAGCCAAGGCACGACAGTCGTAAGCCACGTCTTCTGGGAGAATCGGTGCGTAAGAGTTACTGTGTCGGCGCATTTTCTGGATTGCCACAATATCCTGTGGGGCGATGTTATGCTGCCTACAGAGCGACTCCACCTGCGAAGAAAGGTTGCCGAAACCATGTCGGGTGTTTTTTAATCCTTCATGACAAGCAATGACGAGTGTCTCGTGCATGATGAGTGCCTGTGCTTCAGATGGTGCTGAAAGGATGTCAGCGATACGTGAGAAAAGTTCGTGTGCCATAGGATAAAGTCTCCTCAGTCCTCTTGATAAAGAGGTGTTACGTTTTTACAATGCGTGAGGACTAATTCATTGGGTTATGTTTTGAGTGGGTGTTATTGCTTTGTAGTCAGTTGGTTGTGAGCGTTCTTTATTGCAGAAAGCCTATTGTTGCGAATTATTTTCATGAAAAGAAGGATTTATTTACATGAAAATAAATATTTCTTTTCACGATGAAAAATATTTCTTTTCATGAAAATAATTCACCGAAGTGAGTCTTTTTTGCCTGCTTACTGTCCTCCTAAGCGTTCAAAGAAAGTGATAATTTCCTCCCAAGTCTTGAACTCTTCGCTACCGAAAAGTAGGCTTGTGCCGAGGAAGTCATCGTGTTCGGTACTATTGATGAAGTAGTCGCCATAGAGAAGTTGAGGCTGGTTGGTGAAGATCGTATGGTTCCATGCAGGTGCGCTGAAGACATCTTCTATCCATGCCTGCTGTTCAGTGATGGCTGACGGATTGTTGGTTGGTGCAGGACACACGAAGAATACGTTGTAGTTATCAAGTAAGAACTCGTAAGCTTTGTTCAAACTTGATTTCGGTTTGCCGTATCCATCAGCGAGGGTGTTCTGGTCAATGAGTACCGTACGACGCTCGCGCCCTTCCTGTCGGTCGTCAATCCATCGGATAACAGGCATGAGGTAATGGAAAACAGCTTTCTCGATGAGTCGGTGTTCACCATGAAAACGGATCGCCTGAGGGTAATGTTCGTTGAAAAGGTCGAAGGTGTGGACAACAGGGTCTGCATCACCAAAGAGTCCGAAGACGCGTTGCTGCTCTTCCTCTGTCACTTGTGAGAAACACTTTTCAGTTATCTCTTTGTATTCCTTTACCAATGCTTTGGTTACGATAACCTCTTGTACTCCATCTTGTCGTGGATTTTGGAACACCTGTTTGCCCATCATATTCGTCTCGCTGATGGTTGTTCCCATTTGAAAAGCGGGATTCACGCAGATACGGTCGACACCATAAAGCATCTCGGTGTACATACCTCCCATTGAAGTACCGATAATAAGGTCGGGCTTTTCGGTATTAACAAGGTTGCGTAATAGTTCCATTGCCTCCTCAGGATGTATGGGGAGGTCGGGCGCAATGACTGTAGCTTTGGGCATATAGTCCCTCAGTATCTGTACCGTATGACTTGAACCAGCTGACATAAAGCCGTGAACGTAGATAATCTTCTTTCCTACCATGAGGTCGGGAAAGGTCTTTTTATATTGATTTTCCATTGATTCTGTCTGGGAGTTAAAGGAGTTGAAGGAGTGAAATGGAGGGAGATGAATCTGGAGTTAAAGGAGTGAAATGGAGTTAAGACAAATGCGTTGTGGGTGTCTTTATATTGATTTTCCATATTAAAAACAACTCCAAGTCTTCCCATGTGGCATTCAACTATACCCCCCTCTTTTTCCCTCTTTGCCTCCCCTCCCTTCGGAGGGGTCGGGGGAGGCTTTTATATCAGTGGCAAACTGATACCATTTATCTTCTGATAGATGTCGAGTGCATAGATATCTGTCATTCCACTGATGAAGTCGAGTACTGCCATGATACGTGTTTCAAGACAAGGACTTTGGATGTCATACTGGCTTGAGAAACGTCTGATAAGTTGCTGACTGTGGAAGTGTTCAGGCTCAACAGCAGCACCAATGAGTGCTTCCATCAGTGTTTCCATAATCTTATAGCCTGATAACTCAACGTCGAGGACTGCCTTACTGCGATAAATCCTATCCACTGAAACCTCTGTACAGCGTTTGTAAGCCTGTCGGGGAAGCTCAGAAATATGCTTGATGAGCGACCCTTCGAAGGTTCCATTGAGTATCTCCTCTTCGTGTTCTACAAAGACATTGACACATTCAGCCTCCAATAGTCCTACAGCACAGGCACGGAAGTAAACAACTTGTTCGTTTTGGTCGGTCACACCCTCGTCTTCTATGCGCTTTCGAATACTCTTTCTGGTTTCTTTATCGAAGAAGCCAAGGAGCAAATCGGCTGTCTCCTCAAACGAAAGAAGTTTGAGTTTATGAGAGTCTTCGATATCCATAATCTCGTAACAGATATCGTCTGCAGCCTCCATAAGATAGGTCAACGGATGACGAACATAACAGATACCAGCCTCAGAGCTATCCTTTTGAATGATACCTAATTCATCAGCAATCTTCTTATAGGTTTCTTCTTCCGTTGCAAAGAAGCCAAACTTGCCGTGTTTGCTGGCATAAGTGGAACTGAAAGGATACTTTACGATGCTCGCAAGGGTGGTATAAGTCATCACGAATCCACCTTCTCTTCGGCCTAAGAAACGATGGGTCAGCAAGCGGAAAGCATTGGCATTGCCCTCAAAGTGGGTAATATCTTCCCAGAAGTGTGGGCTAACTTTCTCCTTCAAGCTAATCCCTGGACCTTCTGTGAAGAATGCCTGCATAGCCTTTTCGCCACTATGACCGAACGGAGGGTTACCCATGTCGTGTGCATAACAAGCTGTTTGTACGATGGTTCCAATCTCTTCAAAGAGCGTACCACGCAACTCTGGGTGTATTTCGATGAGTCTTCTTGCAACGTCGTCACCCAAAGATTTTCCCAAGGAAGCCACCTCTAACGAGTGGGTTAGGCGGTTGTGCACAAAGACACTGCCTGGTAGAGGGAATACTTGGGTCTTGTTCTGCAGTCGTCGGAACGGTGCAGAGTAAATCAATCGGTCGCTGTCACGCTTGAATTCAGAGCGATCATCGTGTCGAAGGGCGTGACGCTCTTCCTGTCCGAGACGCTTGTTGGATATGAGTTGTTGCCAGTTCATTGCGGAAGTTGTTGGGTGATGGGTGTTGAATATTGGGTGTTGATGATTTCTGTTTATTACTTGCTACGGGCTTAAAAGCCATACACAAAAGTGTTGTTGTTGAGTGTTGGATGTTGAATATTGGGTGTTGATGAATTCTGTTTATGATTTATTGGGGGCTTGAAAGCTACACACAAAAGTAATTAAAATTGGCTAAAAACAAGTTTTTTACTTCATAAAATGTATGAATGTGGCTTTAAATGCTTAATTTTGTACCTTATTATATGGCAATGATACAGATAAAAGTAATTAATAAAGGGCATCAGCAGCTTCCTGCTTATGCAACTTCACAGAGTGCGGGGATGGACCTCCGCGCTAATATCGATGCACCTATCGTACTGCAACCCATGGAGAGAAGACTTATTCCAACAGGTCTTCATATCGCACTTCCAGTGGGGTTTGAAGCACAGGTGCGCCCTCGTAGTGGTCTTGCTTTGAAGCATGGACTTACTGTTCTCAACTCTCCTGGTACGATTGATGCCGACTATCGTGGTGAAATCATGGTACTACTCATTAACTTCTCAGATGAACCTTTTACCATCAATGATGGTGAACGCATTGCTCAGATGGTCATTGCACGTCACGAACAAGCAGAGTTTGTTGAGGTAGAAGAACTCGATGAGACCGAACGTGGTGAAGGCGGATATGGCCATACGGGCGTGAAGTAAAGACAAAGAAAGAAACGATAAATGTTCAATAACGTTATATTGAAAGTCACAAAGATGCGCCGTACCCTCCTTGCTCTTGCTTTGTTGGGCGGCTCTTTGGCGATGCATGCTGATCGAGAGGATAGCCTTCAAAGTTATAACTACTTCTTCCTTGAGGCGATACGGCAACAAGAAATGGGCAACCTTACGGCTGCTTTCGACCTTCTGTGCCATGCACGCGACCTCAATCCACAAGCTCCAGAGGTTTATTATCAGTTAGCTGCTTTTTATGTGGATATGAAGAAGGATGCGGTGGCACGTGAATACTTCGAGAAGGCTGCAAGTCTTGACCCCGAAAACTCAGCTTATCAAGAGAAATTAGGAAAGCTTTATGTGTCACAGAAAGACTATCCTAATGCCATCAATGCCTTTGAGCGGCTTTATGAGTCCAATAAGACACGCTCAGATGTACTACAAATTCTATATCAGCTCTATGGTTCTCAGAATGAATACAAGATGATGATTAAATGCTTGGAACGTCTGGAAACACTGGAAGGAACTAATGAGCAGATTTCACTTAGTAAGATGCAAATCTACGAACAGATGGGGGAAAAGCGCAAAGAGTACGACGAGTTGAAGGCACTCGTTGACAGTCATCCGCTCGACCTCAACTATCGTGTGATGTTCGGAAACTGGCTTTTGCAGAATGGAAAGAAGAAGGAAGCACTTCAAAAGTATCGTGATGTACTGAAAGAAGACCCTGATAACTCGCTTGCCAAGCTTTCCATGATGGATTATTATAATAATATTGGAGACAAGGCAACCGTAAAAACAATCCTACAGGAACTGTTGCAATCGCCAAAAACAGAAAAGGAAGCGAAGTTAGAGTTACTCCGTCAGGTCATTACAAGCAGTCAGAAAGATAATACTCCAGATAGTACTGAGGTGATGAGGCTCTTCTCTGTAGCCTTAGCTGTTCCTCAAGAAGATGCCGATATCTATATGCTTAAAGCCGCATATATGACACTTCGCAAGCAACCAAAGGCTGCTGTCAATCGCGTTTATGAGCAAGCTCTTGAGGTAGAACCCGATAATTCGCGTGCAAGAATAGCATTGATACAGAATATTTGGGACACACAAGACTACGATAAGGTCATCGCTATTTGCCGACCAGCCATAGAATACAACCCAGATGAGATGGCATTCTATTACTTCCAAGGTATGGCTCAGTTCCAAAAGCACGACGGTGACGCGGCACTGGAGACCTTCCGCAAGGGAGTTGGGCAGATAAAGCCAGACAGTGATCCAGGTATTGTGTCAGACTTCTACGGTATCATGGGTGATATCCTGCATGAGAAAGGACTCAATAAAGAAGCTTTTCAAGCCTATGACAGCTGTTTGCAGTGGAAAGCAGACAATGTGGCTGCGTTGAATAACTATGCCTATTACCTCAGTGAGGCGAATGAAAACCTCACAAAGGCAGAGCAGATGAGCTATAAGACCATTAAGGCTGAGCCAAATAATAGTACTTATCTTGACACCTACGCATGGATTCTTTTCCAGCAAAAGCGCTACGAAGAGGCAAAGATATATATCGAACAAGCGATTCGTAATGACTCTACACTGAGCAACGTCGTCAAGGAACACGCTGGTGATATCTATGCACAGACAGGCGATATAGAGAAAGCTATTGAGTTCTGGAGGAAAGCGCTCGAAGGAAATAAGGAGAATGCGACATTGAGAAAGAAGATAGAACTAAAGAAATACATAGCAGAATGAAAAAAACAAAGATATTACTTGTAAGCATGACTGCCCTGCTGTTGGCATCATGTGGTACAAAGAAAGCTGTGATTCAACAGAAACCAGTGCAGGATAACAAGGTTGCACAGCAGATAGCACCTGCTACAAAGGATAGCAAGATGCAGAGTGTTGTTGTCATGCAGCGTGTTGCAGACAATGCACTTTACCAAAAGAACCTTGTTTCAAATCTTACTTTTACGCTCAATGATGGGCATAAGGACATTACCGTACCAGGTATTCTGCGTATGCGTAAAGATGAGGTTATCCGTCTACAGTTGCTTATTCCGATTCTTCGTAGTGAGGTGGGACGCATCGAGTTTGCAAAGGATTATGTCCTCTTCATCGATCGCATCCATAAGCAGTATGTAAAGGCAAGCTATGATGAGGTAGGATTCTTGCGTGATAATGGAATCAACTTCTATTCACTCCAGTCGCTTTTCTGGAATCAAGTGTTCATCCCTCGTCAGCAAAAGGTGAGTGAAGCAGACCTCTCACAGTTTGCTGTTGATGAAAGCAAAGCACAGTCAGAAGGCTCAACCCTGATAAGTCTTAAAGACGGAAAGATGGATTATAAGTGGTCTGTTAATCCTAAGAGCAATCAGATTGTCCTAACAACTGTTACTTATAATAGCAATACGCATGGTGCTTCAAAGCTCTCATGGAGTTATGATGACTTTAAAGCGTTTGGCTCTAAACTCTTCCCTGCAAGTCAGCTATTGACAATCAATACACCAAAGTTTGGACAGAAGCCAGCAAAGACACTTAAGGCAAGCTTCGATCTTGAGAGCTTCAGCGATGCCAGCGATTGGGAAGTCTTTACCACACCATCTGATAAGTATACAAAAGTAAGCGTAGAGGATATCCTCGGCAAACTAATGAACTTTTAAATGAAACGTCTTTCTTTATTATTCATATTGTCAATAATGTGTATGCTGAGTGTTTCTGCGCAGCATTCACGTAAGCATAGAAAACAGCAAAAAACAGCTGTGCGTCAAGCCGTTGAGCCCCAAACTACCGTAAAAGGTAAGGGTAAGAAAGCTGTAAATGCGATTAATAACAACCACGCTGTAGCACCTGCTACTCCTGTAAAAGGGCAGAAGCCAATAGTTGAGAAATTGCAAACGCAACCCCAACCGAAGGGCAAACAGCAGCAGGGTAAGTTACAACAGCAGCAACAACTCAAGGGACAACAACCTCAAGCGAAGGGACAACAGACTCAACTCAAGGGTCAAGCTGCTCAAGTGAAGGGTCAACAAGTTGTCCGTGGTAAGGGTGCTGTAGGCAACGCTCATGTTGGTAAGAAAGGAGCAAAGGGTCCTGCATACGTGACGACAGAGGAAATCAAAGGCTTGCAACAGCAAAACCTGAAGTTGCAAAAAGAGATTTCAGAGCACGAAGAGGAAATGAAAGTAAAGCAGAAGGACGTTGATGACCGTTTGCAGAAGATTGTACGCCTTGATACTGAAATCGGTCAGCACCAAAGAACGATTGATACAATCGCCACAGATATCAAGGGATTAGATTCAAATATCGGTATTCTGAAAGGTCAGTTGGCTTCTCTTGAGTCACAGTTGGGCGAGCGTCGTGCTCGTTTCATCCGTTCTATGCGTTACATGGCACGTCATCGTAGTATTCAAGACAAGCTGATGTTCGTTTTCTCTGCAAAGAACTTGACGCAGATGTATCGTCGTCTTCGTTTCGTACGTGAGTATGCTGCCTACCAGCGTGCGCAGGGTGAACAGCTCAAGGCCAAGCAGATGCAGGTAGATGAGAAGCATACACAGCTGAAACAGGTGCGTGTCAATAAGAGTAATCTTCTCTATAAAGACCGTCAGGTACATGCTCAGATGGAGCGTAAGCGTGTTGAACAGCAGACGGTTGTAAACTCTCTGCAGAACGACCAGAAGGTGTTGCAGGGTGTTATCGCACAGCGTCGTCAGCAGCAACAGGCTCTGAATGCGCAGATTGACCGACTTATTCAGATTGAAATACAGAAGGCGCGCGAACGTGCTATTGCAGAAGCAAAGGCGCAGGCTGCCGCTCGTGCCGCTGCTGCTAAGAAGCGTGCAGAAGAATTGGCACGTAAGAAAGCTGCTGCAGAGGCTGCTGCCCGAGAGAATGCGCGTCGTATTGCAGAGGCAAAAGAACGTGAGGAAAAAGCAAAGGCTGCCGCTCGTGCTGCTGCTGAGGCTGCCGAGAAGGCTCGTCAGGAAGCTGCTGCTCGTGCTGCTGCAGCTAAGGCTGCTGCAGAAAAGGCACGTCAAGAGGCTTTGCAGAAGGAACGTGCTGCTGCTCGTGAGCGTGCTATTCGTAAGGCAGAAGAGCAGGAAGCTGCTGCTAAGGCTGCACAGGAAAAGGCTGAGGCTCGTGCCGCTGCTGAGAAGGCTCGTGCCGACCAGATGGCGCGTGAGGCTGAGGCAAATCGTGTGGCTGCCGAACGCAAGGCTGATGCTGACCGTGAGCGTGCTGCTCGTGAGGCTGAAGCTGCAAGAGCATCTGCTGCTGAAAGCAATGATATGCTCAGTTCTGCCGACCGTGCGATAACGGGTAACTTTGCCAATAACCGTGGTAGATTGCCAATGCCATTGTCGGGTCAGATCGTTAGCCACTTTGGTCAGTACAATGTGGCTGGTATGTCAAATATTCGCTTGAACAATGATGGTATCAATATCAAGGGTGCTCCTGGCAGTGCTGTTCGCAGTGTCTTTATGGGCGAGGTGAGCGGTGTCTTCATGGCAGGCGGTATGAGTGTCGTGATGATTCGTCATGGTATTTACATCACTGTTTATGCTAATTTGGGTTCTGTCGGTGTCAGCAAAGGACAGAAGGTTGGTACGGGACAGACCATCGGAACCGTTGGTAGGACTGGTATTCTTCAGTTCCAGTTGCGTAAGGAGACAGCAAAACTGAATCCAGAGCAGTGGTTGCGCTAATAAGCATCTTATCTTATATATTAATAATGTGGGCTTATTGAGTTGAAAGTGACGATAATTCGCTTCGTGTTTTAGCGTCTTTCTAAGTTCAATAAGTACGTTATAACTAAATTATCTTCATGAGAAGGAATATTTCTTTTCATGAAGATAATTCTTTTTTATCATGAAGAAGAATGTTTTTTATCATGAAGAAAAACCTTCTTCGGCAGCTGTCAGGTAAATCTTTTCCTTCTATTAGTTAGCTATTTGCCTCTTATTCCCCTTGTTATAATGGGTTTAATGCCCCTTTCTTCTCATCTTTAGCTGATGTGTTGATGCTTCGCACATATCGTGCTAATGCTTCGCACATATTGTGCTGATGGTAAACACCAATGGTGCGGAGTGCTAAACACATTGAAATATGTTATGTAAATGGACTCAACTAATTGATGAAAATTGCATAGAAGATATTATTGTGGATTCTTATCGTAGACTTTTAGCTTTCTAATAGGTACTCATGTGGAATTCGTTTTGTTCTATAAAAGAAAATAATTGTCCTGTTCTTCTCTGTTTGGTAGATGAAAAGCAAAAGGGTAAAATTGCAATTTAATATCTAATTTATTTTTTGCTTTGCGGATAAATGTTTATATTTGCAGAAAATAAAGTACAATCAGCTATTTGAATAAAAGACTTTCAGGCTTTTTTATATGTGCTGATTGGTCGAAGATAAATTAGGAAACAATGCAGACAATCGGACATCTCTCTGTTCTTATTCACGAACAAGCAAAAAAATACGGAGCAAAATCAGCAATCACTTTCCGTAACTTTGGCAGTCTGGACTGGAAGACAGTGTCATGGAACCAGTTCTCAATGCGCGTAAAGGAAGTGTCAAATGCGCTCTTGAACCTCGGAATGAAGCCACAAGAGACTATTGCTGTGTTCTCACAAAACTGTATTCATCATCTCTATACAGATTATGGTGCATACGGAGTACGCGTGATTAGCATTCCGTTCTATGCAACAAGTTCTGAACAACAGATACAGTATATGATTCAAGATGCCAATGTAAAGTTTCTTTTCGTTGGCGAACAGGAGCAATATGACAAGGCGCGTCGTATTCAATCCCTTTGTCCTACATTGGAACGTATTATTGTCTTCGACTCAAGTGTACGCCTCAGTCAGCATGACCCAAACTCTATCTATTTCGCAGACTTCTTAAAGTTAGGTGAAGGTTTTCCACGTGAAGCAGAGGTAGAAGAGCGTTTGGCACAGGCGAGCTATGATGATATTTGTAATATTCTTTACACAAGTGGTACTACAGGTGAGAGCAAGGGAGTTATCTTGACTTATAAGATGTATCAGGCTGCTATGGATGCCAATAGAAAGAGTGTGCCTGTAAATGAAAAAGACCGTGTTATCAACTTCCTGCCGTTCAGTCATGTCTTCGAGCGTGGTTGGGCTTGTTTGTCTCTCGCTGCGGGTGCAGAATTGATTGTAAACACTTATCCAAAGGAGATTCAGCAGAGTATGCGTGAGACGCATCCAACAAGTATGGCTTCCGTACCTCGTTTCTGGGAGAAGGTTTATGTTGCTGTAAAGGAGCGCATGGATAAGTCAAGCATCGTTCAGCGTAAGCTTTTCTATCATGCTTTGAATGTTGGAAGAAAACGCAATATACAGTATCTTGCACGTGGGAAGCGTGTTCCTTTGACGTTGGAGATGGAGTATAAGTTTGTTAATAAGACTGTTTTGAGTCTTGTTCGCAAACAGTTAGGCTTGGAAAATCCACATCTCTTCCCAACAGCTGGAGCCTATGTTTCTCCAGAGGTAGAGGAGTTTGTACATAGCATCGGTATTAACATGATTGTTGGTTATGGCTTGACTGAGAGCTTGGCAACCGTTACCTGTGACCATGTAGGACAGCCTTATACCGTTGGTTCTGTGGGAAGACCGCTTGAGGGTATTGATATAAAGATTAGCGATGAGGGTGAAGTAATGCTGAAAGGTCCAACGATTATGCCAGGTTACTTCCGTCGTGATACTGCTAATGCAGAGGCATTTGATAAGGATGGTTACTTCCATACTGGTGATGCCGGTTATATGAAGGATGGTGAATTATTCTTAAAAGAGCGTATCAAGGACCTCTTCAAGACTTCTAATGGTAAGTATATTGCACCACAGATGGTGGAGGCGATGCTGTTAGTAGATAAGTTTATTGAGCAGGTTTCAGTGATTGCTGACCAGCGTAAGTTTGTTTCTGCTCTGATTGTTCCAGAATATTCTGTATTGGAAGAGTGGGCAAGAGAGAATCACATAGAGTTCAAAGATCGTGAGGAGTTATGCCAAGATAAGCGTGTAAACGAGATGATGCATGAGCGTATCGAAACCTTACAGCAGCGTTTGGCATCATACGAGAAGATTAAACGTTTCACCCTTCTCGCTCACCATTTCTCAATGGAAAACGGAGAGTTAACGAATACGTTGAAGCTAAAGCGTTCGGTTGTAAACCGCCGCTATCATGATGTGATAGAAAAGATGTACGAGGAGTAGGGAAGTAAATGAGTTGATGGGTAGACGTGTCGACGAGTTGACAGGTTAGTTGTTAAGATGAATTAGACTGGTTTTTATGATCTTCACTGGACTCGCCAGTCTTATTACTTCTGTCAGTTTTACTCGTTCTATCAACGTTCATAATCCCACTCCAACGATAAAAGAATAAAGATGATAACAGCAGATCAGCTAAAAGATATTCAAGAACGCACTGAAGCGTTGCACCGTTATCTTGATATTGACAAGAAACGAATAGAGTTTGAGGAGGAACAACTCCGTACACAAGCCCCAGACTTTTGGGATGACCCAGCTCGTGCGCAGGAGCAGATGAAGAAGGTTAAGGATATCGAGAAATGGGTTAAAGACTATGATAAGGCACGTGCGTTGGCTGATGAAGTACAGTTGGCGTTCGATTTCTATAAAGATGAACTTGTCACTGAGGAGGAAGTTGATGCCGCATACGCTAAGGTTCTTAAGGTAATCGAAGGATTAGAGCTTAAGAATATGCTACGTCAGGAGGAGGATCCGATGGAGTGTGTGATGAAAATTAACTCTGGAGCGGGCGGTACTGAGAGTCAAGACTGGGCTTCTATGCTGATGCGTATGTATATGCGTTGGGGTGAAGCACAGGGATATAGAGTTACTATCTCTGATATACAGGAAGGCGATGAGGCTGGTATTAAGAGTGTGACAATGAAGTTTGAGGGTGGAGAATATGCTTATGGCTATTTGAAGAGTGAGAATGGTGTGCACCGTTTAGTACGTGTTAGTCCGTTCAATGCCCAAGGTAAGCGTATGACAAGCTTTGCCAGCGTCTTCGTTACGCCATTGGTTGATGATACGATAGAGGTATATGTTGACCCTGCTCGCGTTAGTTGGGATACCTTCCGTTCGAGTGGTGCGGGTGGACAGAACGTCAACAAGGTGGAATCGGGTGTACGTTTGCGCTATCAATATGAAGACCCTGACACTGGAGAACAGGAGGAAATCCTCATTGAAAATACGGAAACTCGCGACCAGCCAAAGAACCGTGCTAAGGCTATGCAGCTCTTGAAGTCGCAGTTGTATGACCGTGCAATGAAGAAACGCATGGAAGAACAGGCTAAGATTGAGGCTGGTAAGAAGAAGATTGAGTGGGGAAGTCAGATTCGAAGTTACGTCTTTGATGACCGTCGTGTGAAGGATCACCGCACTAATTATCAGACTTCTGATGTGGATGGTGTGATGGATGGTAAGATTGATGACTTCATTAAGGCTTATCTGATGGAGTTTCCAACGGAGGAATAAATAGTCGTTTTCGTCCTCTCTGAGGGGAGGAAAGAGCCTAATGGGGAATGATTTGGATAAGGGTTATCAAAGGAAAAACCTGCAATTATCCCACTGTAATCCAATATTTCTCCTCCTTTTGCGGAACTTGGGGAGGTTTCTTCCCTTATTAATAATGATATACAACCTTTTAAAATAATATAACTATGAGTGAAAGAAGTAAAGTAAATCGCAAGGAAAGAGAGCTTAAACAAGAAAAGCAGGCTAATCGTGTCGTTGCTTGGTTGGCTGTGATTTTAGTCGCTTTGGGCGTTCTTACAATCATTATAGCATCAAATAGCTAATAGTAAACAAGACATAGATGATGCGCGACTGTTATCTATTAGATCGTAACAGTCGCTTACTATATTTACAATAAGAGTCTCATGAGTGGATTAGAGATTGAAAGAAAGTTCTTAGTTCATAAGAATATGGACTGGAAAAAGCATGCAAGTAGTTGTAGTCACATACAACAAGGATATTTTGCAGCTGTCAATACCGTTCGTGTTCGTATCAGGGATGATAAGGGATATCTGACAATCAAAGGTCCATCACGTACAGGTGGGCTATCACGTTATGAGTTTGAGAAAGAGATTACACTGGAGGAAGCACAGCAATTAATGCTTTTATGCGAGCCAGGTATGATTGATAAGCATCGCTATCTTGTCCCTTTTAGAGGTCATACCTTTGAGATAGATGAGTTTCATGGTGATAATGATGGACTCGTCTTGGCTGAAGTGGAGTTAGGAAGTGAGGATGAATCGTATGATAAGCCAGACTTTATTGGCTTAGAAGTGACGGGTAATCGCCACTTCTATAATTCCCAGATACGTCGCAACCCATTTAAGCTTTGGCGCGATATCGTACCAGAAGAATACCGATAAGCATGGCTATTGTCGAGCCAATAGCATCTGCGAAGAAGTCGAGCCATTCACCACTTCGATTCCCATTCGTACAGTAGGATTGAAGAACTTCAATGAGTCCTCCCATGATAATAGGCATCAACCAGACCCATACAACGATGAATTTGGGGCTGGCGTGCTTTGTATTGCGTAAGTATTCGAGGCTTATACTTAGGCCTAAAACTAAGTAAATAAGGCTATGTGTCCACTTGTCTATAAACCGAACAGAACTCAGTGGCGTTTCTGGAATAGTCATAAAACACAATATCCAAGTTCCGATTACAATAATACAACTAAATGGGTATTTAGTTAAGATGTGTTTTGTTATGCTCATATTTTACTTCTAATTTGACACAAAAGTAGATATTTTTTCGTAAATTTGCGCATATATTCAAATCAAATTTATATGAGTGAGCAAAAAAGAGCGAAGTTTGGAAGCAAGTTAGGTATGATTCTTGCCACTGCAGGCGGTGCTGTTGGTTTGGGTAATGTATGGCGTTTCCCTTATATGACAGGTCAGAATGGTGGTGCTGCTTTCATTCTTATTTATATTGGTTGTATCTTGTTATTGGGCTTGCCTTGTATGATCAGCGAGTTCATTATCGGTCGTCATGCAGCCTCAAATACGGCACGAGCCTATACAAAGTTATCTAATGGGAGTGCTTGGAAGTGGGTAGGTTACTTAGGAGTGCTCACTGGTTTCCTCATTACGGGCTATTACGCTGTCGTTTCGGGTTGGTGTTTGCAATATGGGGCAGCCTCTGTCCTGAATCATCTGCATGGTACACCAGATTATTTCAAGTCTTATTTTACAGACTTCTCTACCAATCCTTGGAAGCCTGTTTTATGGACCGTAGCTATTCTGTTTCTCACCCACTACATTATTATTCATGGTGTTAGGAATGGTATTGAGCGTGCATCAAAGATTATGATGCCAGCCCTCTTTGTGCTTTTGGTGGCTATTGTCGTTGCATCTTGCCTTCTTCCAGGCGCAAGTAAGGGCGTAGAATTCCTATTGAAGCCCGACTTCAGTAAGGTAACAGGCGATGTATTCTTGGGCGCTTTAGGGCAATCATTCTATTCGATGAGTATTGCGATGGGATGTATCTGTACATACGCCTCTTATTATAGTCGTCATACAAAGTTGTTGAACTCAGCTGTACAGATTGGTGTCATTGACACCTGCGTTGCTATTCTTGCTGGTTTGATGATTTTCCCAGCTGCATTCTCAGTGGGAGTAAGTCCTGATAGCGGACCATCTCTCATCTTCATCACCCTTCCAAATGTCTTTGAGCAGGCCTTTGCGAGTATGCCTATAGTTGGTTATATCATTTCGATGGCATTCTATCTGCTGCTTTCTATGGCAGCGTTGACCTCTTTGATATCCCTACACGAAGTGAGTACAGCCTTCTTCCAAGAGGAGTTGCATATTAGTCGTCCACGTGCTGCAATGATTGTTACGGCTGCTTGTTCGCTTATCGGTGCTGTCTGTTCGTTATCATTGGGCGAATGGAGTTTCCTCAAAGTGGCAGGTGTCGACCTTTTTGATGTCTTCGACTTTGTGACAGGACAAATCTTCCTCCCCGTAGGTGGACTCCTTACTTGTCTGTTCATAGGCTGGTATGTACCGAAAAAGTTGGTTAAGGACGAGTTTACTAACTGGGGAACCACACGTGGTATCTTCTTTGGTACTTACTATTTCCTTATCCGTTTCGTCTGTCCGCTGGCTATTCTTGCCATCTTCCTACATCAGTTAGGAGTATTCTAATCCGTGGGACAAGTGCTTCTCTCCATCTTTTCGTTCCTAAGCTTCTATAAAAGGATGCTTTGCTAAAACTTAAACTCTACGTACTATGAACCTAAAATCGATTTTTTATCTCCATCGTTCCGACCGAAAAGTAATTCTTATACTGTTGCTGTTTATTGCTGGCTGTATTGGTTTGATAATCTTTGTCGGTAATCAAACAACGGAAACATTTGATGTAAAAAACGACAGTATAGTCAGCCGTAAAGGTACATCTTATGCTCATAAAGAATCTTTGCCCGAAGTTGTAACGCCAGAAGGAAGACACTTGTTCTCTTTCGATCCGAACACAGCTACGGCGGAAGAGTTGCAACAATTAGGTTTAGCTCCTTTCCAAGTGCGCAATATCCTCAAGTATCGTTCTAAAGGCGGAGTCTATCATTCACCGATGGACTTTGCCCGACTCTATGGCCTTACACGCAAACAGTATCGGGAGTTAGAGCCTTATATAACGATAGGCGACGATTACGAACCAGCCTCCACACTTGCTTCCGTACAAGCTTATATTGCTCAAAAGGAAGTTGATAAGCAGGCTGCCCATGCGGCTTACGAAGCTTATAAGGCGCAAAATACCTATAAACCTTATAAGGGTAATGATCGCGATACCCTCCGTTACCCATTAAAACTGAAGGTGGGCGAGCATGTTAACCTCGCAACAGCTGATACAACCCAGCTAAAGAAGGTGCCCGGTATTGGCTCTGGCTGGGCGCGAGCTATTCTTAACTACGGCAAACGATTAGGCGGATATGTTGCCGTGGGACAGTTGCAAGAGATAGAGGGTTTTCCAGAGGAAGCTCTGCCTTACTTCTCAATCGCTAATCCACAGACGGAGAAGATAAATCTTAATACTGCAACCCTCACACAGCTTCGTAAGCATCCTTATATGAATTTCTATCAAGCAAGGGCCATCTGTGACTATCGAAGGCTGAAAGGGAAACTTTCTAATCTCTCACAACTCCATCTTTTAAAGGATTTCACGCCCGAAGTAATCGAGCGTTTACGTCCGTATGTTGAGTTTTAATTTATTATCAAAGCTCTTTTATCGTTAATAACAGAAGTTTAATAATCGTCCCTTTTAGCTGCTTAAGAAAAGGGAGGCGATGAATATAAAGGAAGGCTATCAATGCAAAGATAGTCTTCCTACAGATTTATATTTGACATACAATCATTTTCCTTATACTTCTTCTTTACACGAAAGCGTATTTTGTTATATCTTTGTCCTAGTCCCGTTATTCTATCACCATGGTGATACACCTTTATCACCGTGGTGATAGACTATTATCTCCATGGTGATAGATAGCTATCTCCATGGTGATAGAATGACGGGAATAGGACTACAGTATGACGGGAATAGGTTTAAAGTGTAGCGGGACTAGGATTAAAATGTAACGGGAATAGGACTAAATCATAACGGAACTAGGACTGAAATGTAACGGAATAGGAAAAAAGACAGCTAGTGGCATGATTTCTGACAATAAAAAAAGGCATTCAAGGTTTTGCATTGTCTTTCATTTAGCTTACCTTTGCACAAAGAATAAAGTAAACGCAATGGATATACAGGAGATTTACAAGATTTACCAAGCGCACCCTGTTGTGACCACAGATAGCCGTAACTGTCCTGAAGGAAGTATTTTCGTGGCATTGAAGGGAGCATCATTCGATGGTAATAAGTTTGCAGAAGCTGCTTTAGAAAAGGGCTGTAGCTATGCGATCATTGACGAAAAAGAATATGCAAAGGCAGGCGACGAGCGTTATATCCTCGTTGATGATGCCCTTGTTACATATAAGGAACTGGCACGTGAGCATCGTCGTCAGTTCTCAATCCCTGTGATTGGTATTACAGGAACAAACGGAAAGACGACAAGCAAAGAACTTATCTCTGCCGTTTTGGCTGAGAAGTTTAATGTACATCATACCGAGGCGAATTATAATAACGACGTGGGTGTGCCTCGTACGTTGTTAGGTATTCGTCCAGAACATGAGATTGCGGTTATTGAGATGGGTGCTTCTCACCCTGGTGACATTGAGAAGTTGGTTACATATGTAGAGCCAACTTGCGGTTTGATTACTAATGTTGGTCGTGCACATCTTCAGGGTTTTGGTAGTTTTGAGGGCGTAAAGAAGACCAAGGGTGAACTTTATGATTTCCTAAAAGCTCATGGTTGTTTACTGTTCCTCAACGAGAGCAATCCCGATTTGACGGAAATGGCAGAGCAGCGAGCGTTTGATCGTATCATAACTTACGGACAAGATGAAACCGCTGATGTGCAAGGTTATGTTGTTAGCTGTGCTCCATGTTTGAAGTTTGAGTGGCAGTCATCAAGCCTTAACACCCATCACCCATCACCCACCATCTACGAAGTGCAAACCCATCTCATTGGCTCTTACAACTTAGATAATATGCTGGCAGCCATTGCTATTGGTCTTCACTTTGGTGTTACGCCACAGCAAATCAACTATGCTCTGGAGAATTATGTGCCTCATAACAATCGTTCTCAGCTCACTGAGACAGCGCATAACAAGCTTATTGTGGATGCTTACAATGCCAATCCATCCAGTATGGCTGCTGCGATAGAGAACTTCCAACTGATGGAAGTAGAGAATAAGATGGCTATCCTCGGTGATATGCGTGAGCTTGGAGATGCGTCTGCAGAAGAACATCAGAAGGTTGTGGAATTGCTTAAGGCTACAGACATTCGTAATGTGTGGCTTGTTGGAGAGGAGTTTGGAAAGACACAAACCGATTTCCGCAAGTTTCGCGACATTGATGAGGTGAAAAAGGAGATAGCTCTTCATCGTCCAGAAGATCATTATATCTTGATAAAAGGTAGTAATGGCATCAAGCTTTTTGAGCTTCCAGCCTTGCTCTAACAAGAAAGAAAAACGGCGAGAAAGTTTGTGTTAGTTCCGAGAAAATAATTAACTTTGCACTTACTTTTAAGCTATCGGGATGTAGCGCAGTTGGTAGCGCACTACGTTCGGGACGTAGGGGTCGCCAGTTCGACTCTGGTCATCCCGACAGAAAAAGGGAAGAAGCCGTTTGGTTTCTTCCCTTTTTGGTTTTATTGGGCTAATTAGCCTTATTAGCTTAATTAGGCCTATAAGCCTTATTAATTATCATTCCCTTAGTTTTTCTCTGCAATCTTCAAGGATAGCCATCAGGTCGTTCATCTTTGTTGTGCGTAACATAGCGATGCGTGTCTTCTTAAAATCGGGGATTCCTTTGAAGATTGGTGATGCAGCTAAGTGTCGGCGGGTATGTAGAATACCACGATGCTCGTCGATACGTTCCACGTTAATGCGTAGCATTTCTTCAAGAATGTCAATCTTGTCATCGATAGTTAGCTGCTTCTCACCTTGATTAAAGAGCCACGGACAGCCGAAGGTTGCACGACCAATCATCACCGCATCAACACCATAACGGTCGAACTTCTCGTGCGCTTCTTCAATACTTGTAACATCACCATTGCCAATGATGGGGATATGAATACGTGGATTGTTCTTCACCTCACCAATCAATGTCCAGTCAGCTTCGCCTGTATACATCTGTGCGCGAGTACGTCCATGAATGGTTAATGCCTGTATACCACAGTCTTGTAGCTGTTCTGCAAGGTCGGTAATAATCAAGTTATCGTTGTCCCAACCTAATCGAGTCTTCACTGTGACAGGTGTGTTGACAGCCTTTACGACCTCTCTTGTGATGTCAAGTAGCAGTGGGATGTTCTTCAACATACCAGAGCCAGCACCCTTGTTTGCCACCTTCTTCACTGGACAACCAAAGTTAATGTCAATCACATCGGGCTTTACCTGTTCTACAATCTTAGCTGCTTCAACCATTGAAGCTACATCCCTGCCATATATCTGTATTCCTACAGGACGCTCACTATCGTCAATGACTAATTTTGAAAGTGTCGACTTGATACTACGGATGACGGCATCAGCCGACACAAACTCCGTATATACCATGGCTGCACCGAAGCGTTTACACATCTTGCGGAAGCCAATATCTGTCACATCTTCCATTGGAGCCAAGAATAGTGGGCGTTCCCCCAAATCTATTGTTCCTATTTTCATAGGTGCAAAGGTAACGAAAAGGCTTTGAATAGTAAAGGAGTAAGAAGGCAAAAAAGTAAAAGGAGGGAAAGTTTTAATGTCCTTCCGTTAAATGTGTAGACGCTTTTCGTATTGCTTTAACGTAAGAGCCGAGGTTGCTCATTAAACAAAAATATGGCTAAGACAGTCAGCATTCTATCCTATTATCATCCTCTGATATTGAAAATCATTTCTTTTTGGACTTCGAAAATAGGTAGACAGTGATTTGAAAAATTATTACATAATTCCAAAGAAAATGTCTATAAATAACGGCAAAACCACATACAAAAAGCAGGTTTGCAATTAACAGAGAATCAGATAGTTATCAAGTGGTAAAATAAAAGGTGCTTAATTGGACTTTAAAAGGGCGTTAGTAAGGGTCTTAAAGGGCACCTTTTGCAAGCCAATTGGGCGTCTTTTAGAAGCCAAAAGAGCATGTGTTGGTTTTGAGTCGCACGAAAATAATTTACAAACTTCAACTGATAAGGGAATGCGTTGATAGTAGAAGACAGATAGACATTGCAGCTAATTACGTTTATTATGTAGTTTATCCCCCTTTGTAAAACCATCTAATTAGAGGCAATCATATCCATGTATGCGGATGAATCTCATTCTATTAACAATCTACGCATTTAACGGAAGAACCTTTATTAAAACGATTATCTAAATTTAATTTACAGGCATCTTTGCAACCGAGTTGCAAAACATAATCTTTATCTTTGCAGCAGAATATTAATGCAGTAACAGGTTTTAGATTATGAAAAAGAAACTTATAAGAATCATTCTTACGGCTGTACTCCTCGCTGGAGCATGGTTAGTAGAGCATTTCGCAGCACTTCCAATGTGGCAGGTGCTGCTTGTTTATTTGGTCCCTTATCTGGTTGTCAGTTATGATGTATTAGGTGAAGCGGTTGAGGGAATCATGGAAGGCGATCCTTTTGACGAGAATTTCCTTATGAGTATTGCGACTATCGGAGCATTGCTCATCGGTTTCCTTCCTGGTGCCGAACCACAGTTTATCGAAGGAGTCTTCGTGATGTTGTTCTTCCAATTAGGCGAACTCTTTGAGCACTATGCGGAAGATAAGGCGTGCGACTCCATCTCTGAGCTGATGGACATCCGTCCCGATGTAGCCAACGTGGAGCGAAACGGAGTGGTAGCGAGCGTAAGTCCAGAGGAAGTGATGATTGGTGAGACTGTGATTGTTAAGCCGGGAGAGAAGATACCATTAGATGGAAGGGTGCTTGAGGGCAGTTCCAGCTTGAATACCGTAGCCCTTACGGGTGAGAGTATGCCACGTGATGTAAGTGCAGGCATGGAAGTTATCTCTGGTTGTGTTAATCTTTCGGGTGTGTTGAAAGTTCAAGTTGAAAAGGCATATAGCGAGTCTACCGCTGCAAAGATTATCCAACTCGTTGAAGAGGCAGGTGATAACAAGTCACGCAGTGAGTCGTTCATTCGTCGTTTTGCACGTGTCTATACGCCTATCGTGGTGATTGCTGCCCTTGCTTTGGCTGTTATTCCTCCGTTCTTCTATGATAGTTACGCACCAGCCTTTGGTGTTTGGCTCTATCGTGCATTGACCTTCTTGGTTGTAAGTTGCCCATGTGCTTTGGTTATTTCTATTCCTCTTACCTTCTTTGCGGGCATCGGTGGGGCTTCTCATAAGGGAATCCTCATTAAGGGTGGTAACTATATGGATGCTTTGGCAAAGCTCTCTACGGTAGTATTCGATAAGACTGGAACATTGACACGTGGTACTTTTGATGTTGAGGCTATCCACCCAGAGAAACTCTCTGAGCATGAGTTGCTCCATTTAGCAGCCCATGTTGAACGTTATTCTACCCATCCAATCGCCCTTGCTCTCCGTATGGCATATGCGAATGAAAAGGATAACTGCACTGTTGAAGATATACAAGAAACAGCGGGACAGGGCATTACGGCTACTGTTAATAATCAGAAAGTAAGTGTTGGTAACAACCGCTTAATGGCAACATTAGGTATTACAATCCCTACCTGTAAGCGTTGTACGAGCCATGCGGGTACGATTGTTCACGTTGCGATTGATGGTGAATATGCAGGTCATATCGTTATTTCTGACCAGTTGAAGGCTGATGCTGTGAAGGCTATAGAGTCTCTGAAGCAGTTGGGGGTTAGTAAGACAGTGATGCTGAGCGGCGACAAGAGGGAAGTTGTTGAGCAAGTTGCCGAGCAGACAAAGGTGACGGAATACTATGCCGAACTGCTCCCTACTGACAAAGTAAAGCATGTTGAGCGGCTCATTGCAGAGAAAAATGCAGGTGAAACAATCGCCTTTGTTGGTGATGGAATCAATGATGCACCAGTGTTGGCACGTGCTGATGTGGGCATTGCTATGGGTGCTTTGGGAAGTGATGCAGCTATCGAGGCAGCCGATGTTGTACTGATGGACGATAAACCTTCGAAGATAGCACTTGCCATAGAACTCTCATGTCGTACTATTTTCATAGCAAAGGAGAACGCATGGTTCGCTATCGGTATTAAGGTCGCTGTCCTTCTTCTTGCCACCTTTGGAATGGCAAGCATGGGATTAGCTGTCTTTGCTGATGTCGGTGTGATGGTTCTTGCCGTTCTTAATGCGATGAGAGCAAGATAGAAAGGCGTTCTTCTCAATTTATTTTCATGAAAATAAATATTTTTCTTCATGAACGTAAATATTTATTTTCGTGAAAATAATTTCTTTTTTACATGAAAGTAATTTGGTATCTGTCGTAAAGTAGCTACGCAGATGCCATTTTTAATAGTGTGAAAAGCATGTTTTGATAAAGTAATAGAGTGTTCTCTTTCGGCTTATCTGACATTCCGAGTGATACTACTATTGGTCTTTGTGATGCAAGCCTATGATTCCCTTTGAGCTATTGAGTTATTAATAAGGTTTCTTTTGCTTAGTGATTCGGTGTGACATCGCTGTCCGCACTATTGGTGTTCAGCGTCCGCACCATTGGTGCTCATCATCCGCACCATTGGTGCTGAGCCTTCGCACGTTGATAAAACATGAACTCTTTCATTCTTAAACAATGTTACTACCATATGTTTTTACGATAAAAATAATTACGAAAAAAGCCAAATAAGAAAACTTTTATGTAAGTTTGCAGTAGAGAGTTGAGTGCTATGCAGATACGAATAGTCCTATTTTTCTTGTGGCTTTTGCTACCCCTCTCGCCACTTCAAGCACAGAAAGTGCTGGTTTGTGATGGGGCAACACGCTTTCCGATACGTGATGTATTGGTCAGTGTGGATGGGAAGAATGTGGGACTAACTACATGGCAAGGAATCATTAACCTACCTGATTCATTCCAAACAGCTACCTTTAAAAAGAAAGGTTATGCACCAGAGAAGTTGTTTCGGAGTGAGGTTTTGCGTGATACTGTCTTCCTTTTCCCTGCAGAACATTATTTGGATGAGGTAGTGGTAATAGGAAAGCAAGTTGTTGATGGGCGTGAACTGTTGAAGAAGATGCCGAAGCGAGACATCTTAGAAAAGAAGCCAGCCCATTCCCTATTAGAGTTTGATGTTGGGCTTATGCTTGATAAACGGCTACGTAGAGACCGTAAGCATGTTGAGAAGCTACGTGAAGTTTTCAAGAAAATGGACGGTTTAGAGGATAAGGAAGACCCTATCCTCAAGGCCTATCGACAGACACAGTTGGAACTAAAAGCTGATTCTATCCAGAAAAAGAATGAGCAAAAAGAACTGAAGAAATAGCTTTTAATGTGAATATAGGTTAATTGTGAGGCTGTTAAAGCAATCTTTTTGTATAGTTTACTTGACTTTTAGAAAAGTAAGTGTTACTTTTGTGGTGTGATAGATATCTTTACTTATTAATTAAAAAAGCTACTTTATGAAAACAGATTATCTTTTACCCCACATCTTTAGGAAGGTTGGTTGGTTTATTTTTATCCCTTGTAGTGTCATGATTATGGTTTCTTGGTTAGGTATTAATGACTGGTTTAATGATGACAGACTGAGTTTTATTACCTTACACATTGGAAACCTGAATTTCTTTGCTTCTGAACAAGAGGGGCGTTCTTTCTTCTATTTTGCGCAGGAAGACATGTTCTCGGAATTTGTCTACTGCTTGACCTTTATCTCTCTTTATATGATAGCATTTTCAAAGGAAAGAGTTGAGGATGAATATGTTGAACATCTCCGCATGCGTTCATTGGTATGGGCACTGAAAGTAAATACTATTTTCTTTGTAATCTTCACGTGGTTCTGTTTTGGTATGGTTTACATCACGTTGTTAATGCTATCAATGTTCAGTATATTTCTGCTGTTTCACTTCCGTTTTCTTTACGAATTACATAAAAGGAGAATAGATAATGAAGAATAGTATAAGGGTAGAACGAGCAATAAAGCGTATGACCCAAGCGCAATTAGCAGAACTTATTGGGGTGTCCCGGCAAACGATTGTCGCTATCGAAAGCGAGAAGTATGTTCCCTCAACAGTTCTCAGTCTGAAGATAGCACGTGTTTTCGATAAGCGTGTAGATGATATTTTTGAATTGGAAGAAGGCGATTAAAGCCTTGTATTTATAACCTATACTTTTCAATATCATCAGTAATCATAATTATGAATTATGAATTATGAATTTTGAATTAAGGCTAATCATAATTATGAATTTTGAATTATGCATTATGAATTATTAAAGTAATCATAATTATGAATTCTGAATTGTGAATTTAGAATTAACCGAAAAAGGCCCGATGGACAAGGTGAAGAAATATCACACTTGCCTCATCGGGCTCAACATATACTCAAGTCAGAGAAGATTTTATTATTATATCACGCCACGGATACGGTCGTCAAAGGCTGAAAGGGCAGCCTTAGCACCTTCTCCCATAGCGATTGTAATCTGTTTGTAAGGTACCGTTGTAACGTCACCAGCAGCATATACGCCACTTAGATTAGTGCGGTTGGTTGCATCAACGATAATCTCATTGCGAGGAGTAACCTCTACTTGATCCTTGAAAGCATCGCTGTTTGGCGACAAGCCAATCTGAACAAAGACACCATCTAAGGCTATATCGCGCTCCTCATCATTGGTGCGGTCCTTCACTCTGATACCCGATAGCTTCTGACCATCACCCAAGAGGGCTGTTGTCTGGGTAGAAAGGAACACCTCAACATTAGGCAGACTGGCTACTTTCTGTTGTAAAACCTCATCGGCACGCATAGCATCAGCGAACTCAAGTACTGTCACGTGGCGGCAGATACCAGCCAAGTCAATGGCTGCTTCGATACCAGAGTTACCTCCACCGATGACTGCTACGTCCTTACCTTTGTAGAAAGGACCATCGCAATGAGGGCAGAAGTGTTCACCATGACCGATGTATTTCTCCTCATCTGGCAGACCAAGACGGCGCCAGCTTGCACCTGTTGCAATCACAACAGCTGGTGCGGTGAAGGTTTCTCCACCACGAACAGAAACAGTCTTCACAGCCTCTTTCAGGTTGGTTGATACCACTTTACGATTGTCGAATACATCTATTGAATATTCATTGATATGGGTGCGGAGGTCAGCAGCAAGTTGTGTACCTGTCGTTTTGGTGACAGAGATAAGGTTCTCGATACCTGTTGTGTCGTTTACCTGTCCTCCAATGCGCTCTGCAACGATAGCTACGCGTAAGCCTTTGCGGGCAGAATAGATAGCAGAAGATGCTCCAGCAGGGCCACCACCGAGTACGATGACATCATATTCACGTACGGTCTGCACCGCGTTTTCATCATGGTCGGTGCCAACTTTGTCCTCCAACTCCTGCAGAAGGATTCCGAGATCGCCACGACCAGTATGCAATGGCTCCCCATTAACGTACACAGAAGGTACGCCTTGTATGTTCAAACGTTGTATTTCATCCTGACAAAGACCGCCATCAACCATCTCATTGCTAATATTTGGGTTGATAAGCGCCATTACGTTGAGTGCCTGAACAACGTCAGGACAGTTTGTACAGGTGAGTGATACGTAGGTCTGAAGGCGGATTTCACCCTTCAGCGACTTGATACGTGCAGCTATCGCCTCGTCAGGAAGGTTCTTACCCTGTCCGTCAGAGTTAAGGATAGCAAGGAGCAACGAGGTAAACTCGTGACCATTTGGTATACCACGGAAGCTGATACCAGTCTCTTCACCATTGCAAAGAATACTGAATGAGAACTGTTCTCCTTCCAGATAAACTGTCTTTATCTTGTCAGAAGTAGAGGCAATATCCTCTACGAAAGACGAAAACTCTGCTGAGTTCTCATCATTACTATTGCGAGTAACGCTAAGGGTTATATCAGATGAGAGCGAAGCAAAGACGCCCTTCACCTGTTCGAGTATGCTTGAATCTAACATGGGGCTTGTAAATTTCTCTATATATTATAAAAAAATGGAGAGACAAAGTCCGAAGACTTATCTCTCCACCATAACTTCTATGACACTTTTATGTCTGTTATTACAGAAACTAAGTCTTAGAGCTTACCAACAAGGTCGATGCTTGGCTTCAATGTCTCGCCGCCCTGCTTCCACTTAGCTGGGCAAACCTCACCCTCGTGAGAAGCAACGAACAACGCAGCCTCAACCTTACGAACGAGCTCATCAGCATTACGACCGATGCTGTTATCCTGGATTTCAGCAATCTTAACGAGACCCTCTGGGTTTACGAGGAATGTACCACGGTAAGCTAAACCCTCGTCCTCTTTGTATACACCGAAGCCACGGCTCAATACGCCAGTTGGGTCAGCAAGCATAGTGTACTTAATCTTCTTGATTCTATCAGAAGCATCGTGCCATGCCTTGTGTACGAAGTGAGTATCAGTACTTACTGAGAAAACCTCTACGCCAAGACTCTTGAGCTGCTCGTACTTGTCAGCCAAATCCTCCAACTCTGTAGGACATACGAAAGTGAAGTCAGCTGGATAGAAGAAGAAGAGTGCCCATTTGCCCTCGATATCCTTGCTTGAAACGGTCTTAAACTGTCCGTCCTGGAAAGCCTGAACGGTAAACTCTGGTGCGTGTGCATTAATAATTGGTTCCATATCTTACTTAAAACTATTTATGTGATTAAATCTTTTTGTTTTGTAATGCAAAGATAGTATTTGTAATTATTACAGCCAATAGATAAAATCTATATGCTGATTAATAAAATCTATCAAGCTTATCACCAGTGCTGATTATCAACAAGTTGCACTCATTTATTTGGTAAATTAAAAGATTACCTTCAACTAAAAAATATATTAAACATATACCTATACAATGCAATACTGAATCGAAAACGCTCGTGTTGCCTTTGAAAAGCAAGATGAATAAGAAAAGAACAACTCTTACTTCATAACAAGTTGTTGTCAATAGAATCATATATAATAAGGTTGTTAACCTTTAATATGCTTGGTGTTCAGCCTCCGCACGCTTGGTGTTCAGCCTCCGCACCACATGTGCGGGGCGTTAACACACTTGGTGGGTGGTGGCTTGTTGGTTGTTGGTGATGGTTGTTAGGTGTTGAAGAAGACTGGTATGAAACTTATAAGGTGGTGAAAAATAATACTTATTTATAGTGATTGGAGGTGTATACACTCACTATAAAGGATGAAAAAGACGAGTATAAAGCATAAAAACAGGATGATAAGACGGCTATTTGGCTTTTTTTATCTATTTTTGTCATAGTCTATACATGGTATTAGAAGAATGACACTACAACAATTAGAATATGTAATGGCAGTTTATCGGCTCAAGCATTTTGCAAAGGCAGCCGATGACTGCAATGTTACACAGCCTACACTTAGTTCGATGATTCAAAAGTTAGAAGACGAATTAGGTGTGAAAATCTTTGACCGTAAGCGTCAACCGATACAGCCAACACAAGCGGGTATGAAGGTGATTGAGGAGGCTTGGAGGGTGCTTAATCGTGCAAAGAAACTCAAGCAGATTGTTGACGAGGAACGTCAGGTGCTTACTGGTACCTTTGAGGTGGGTGTGCTACCGACGATTGCACCTTATCTTATTCCGCGATTCTTCCCGCAGTTAATGAACGAACACCCAGAGATGGATGTGAGGATTACGGAGATGAAAACCGAGGATATGCGCAGGGCACTTCGTCGGGGCGATATAGATGCTGGTATCTTGGCACGTGTCGACGGACTGGAGGAGATGTCGTGTACACCGCTTTATCGTGAACAGTTCTTCGGTTATGTAGCAGAAGGCGACCCATTGTTTGAAAAGGAGTTTATTCGTCCTGCTGACTTGTCGGGAGAGTACTTGTGGTTGCTGGACGAAGGACATTGTTTCCGTGACCAGTTGGTGAAGTTCTGCCAGCTGAAGTCGGCTGCTTTAAGCAAGAAGAGTTATAACTTAGGAAGCATAGAGACCTTTATGCGTATCGTAGAGAATGGTAAGGGAGTAACCTTTATACCCCAGCTTGCACTCTCACAACTCACAAAGGAACAGCATCGTTTGGTACGTCCTTTCGCCCATCCTGTTCCTTCTCGTGAGATAATACTGATGACATCGCCTAACTTCATTCGTCATACGTTGCTTCGTTTGCTTTCAGAGAGAATCAAGGAATCCTTACCTGATAATCTTCATGGCTAATCTTCAATAACTTCTCTTTGAGAAGTAATAGAGAAAGTAAAAATAGGTGGGTGTGCTAAAACACTAAACTTAGAAATACCATCTATCTTCTATTTTGGCACACCCTTATCTAGACTGTGAAGACAAGTTTTTTCTCAGTTTATTCTTCTATTTCACTTTTTCTTCTTACCTTTGCGCCCGTGAACAAATTAGCAATGACATATCCAGCCAATCCAGCACAGCAAAGAAACTTTGATTTCTTTGCCTTTTTTAGTGCTTTATATTTGGTAGTTTCAGATATTTTGCTAACACACACACACACACACACACACACAGGCGCACCTAGCGTTTAATCATACTTTTTTTCTTCCATCCTACGCGCGCGCGAAGCGTGGCGTAACCCTTGTAAACAAAGGACTTCTAGGAGTTTCCTTTGTTCACTTTTTCGTGTCCGTTTGCGAACTGTTTAAAACGCAAATTAAGACAGTTTTAACCACTAATTTTACAGCAAAAGATAATTGTAATTTTCTAGTAATAGTTTGTTTTCTCTCGTTGATTTCTCAGGCAGGCGGTGGTAATGCGCTGTCTGCCTGTAGGGAGGGAGAACGAACGGTTAGAAGATTTATATAATGAGTTCATCAGGATGTATATAATAAAAGGTGAGCAACGAAGCCACATAATAGAGAGTAGATAACAACTATTTTTAATCAAATCAAAAAAAGCAATGAGAAAGAAACAAGAAAAGAAGGATTATTCTGCACCACGTTGCATGATAATCCAAGTAAGCGAAACCACTTATTTGATGGACACGTCTTACCCCGGTCAGCACAACCCAGCCCAGTCAGGCGGAACCTTTGGTGATGCCAAGCAGGCTCCAAGCTGGATGTCTGAAAGCGAAGAAGCAACCGAGCATTCTTCATGGGAAGACTAACAGAGAGAGTTATTAACCAAGTAAAGAAAACAAAATCAAAAAAGAAGAAACAGACAATGAAAAAGAAATTATTCAAGACCCGCCTGCTTTCATTCGCAGCTTTCTGCGGGCTCACATTAGCGTTTGCATCCTGTGCCAATGAAGACGTAGCGCAGAACCCAAACAACACAGATAACGACAAGAACCTGACAACCTTCACAGCAGGTGACCCAACGACACGCACTTCAATGGAAAGCGACGGCAAGTTCTTTTGGGAAGCAGGCGACAAGATTTGGGTAAAAGATGATAACGGCACATGGAATGCAAGTAGCAATTCGCCAACAAGCAAGACTGCTTACTTTAAGTTTAAAGTGCCAGGCACTTACACAGCCCACATGTCATACAAAGTTTATTACCCTGGTCAGAATGGTAATCAAGACCAAGTAACCATCTCTGCAAGCCAGAGTCAATCAGAGCCAAACACAACTACTCACTTTGGCACATCAGGTGACTGTGGTATGGCAACAGCAACGCGCATAACAGGTGAGCGTAATTTTAACTTTACGCTCGATCACAAGGCCGCTTACTTGCTCTTCTTACCTCGTACAACCAATACTATCTTACAGAATTGTTACTTGACTAAAGTAGAGATAAATTCAGATAACGACATTACCAGTACATATACCCTCGACCCAGTGACAGGCGAACTAACAGGCACTGGTACAGGCAAACAGATTACAGTTTCAACAGGTGGTAGCGGAACATACGCTAACGGTTTCCCTTTAACCAACACTTCCACAAGTGCCGCTACAAATGGTGCTTACGTTGTTATAAAGCCGGGCACCCATACACTCAAGATACGTTATTGGGTGAAGGACATTGTAACAAACGTGGAGGGAACTATAACCAAGACATTGTCCTCAGCTACCTACGACCAGAACAAGTATTATAATATCACTGCCAACCTTAATGTAAAGGATTACGATGGCGACCATTATTACATGTGGGATGCTCAGGAACAATATTGGAAAGGTCACGAATGGAATCAGGGTGGCAGCCAGCCAACACTTAGTATTTGGTTTCCAGGTGGAACATCTTCCAGCGATTACCCCCAGAACAACAGTGACCCACGTTACTGGAACGAAAGTGATCTAGGTTACGGCATAAGCAACCCCGCTACTCACACACCATGTAAAGACCTTCCTAACGTAAACGAGATGACGTGGTACGCTGCTAAGGGTAATCCTCGTTGGGATGCAGACGAGTTATGGACAACTATGGGTCATTTATATAAAGGTGGTATGTGGTTTAAGAAGAAAGCAAACATAAGCGGATACAACCCTAACACCGCAGTAGACGGAACCGATTGGCGAACAAATGACAATGGAAATAGCTGGTCCGTATCTCAGACTCTCCCTTCCGCAGCCGATGCAAACAATTACTTCTACCTGCCCGCCTTGGGTTCCTACAGCTCTGGTTATCTGAATAGCGTTGGCGACAACGGCAGCTATTGGTCGTCGAGTGCTAGATCGAAGAACAGCGGCGGCGCGAACGGCCTGAGCTTCGACAGTGGTTACGTCAGCGTGGGCCTCGGCAACCGCAGTGAGGGATTCAGGATCGACGGGTTCGAGTAGTAAAGCCCCGTCCCTCCCCGAAAGGGGAGGGAGCCTAATGGGATAAAGGAGGATGAGAGATAGGAGAAAATCTAACCCATTGGAAGTAAATTTCTAACCTGTCAGAAATTTACGGGAAACGGGTTAGCGAGAAATTTCTAACGGGTCGGAAGAAAATTTCTCTACGGTGAGAAATTTACGTACCTACGGTTGGAAAGAAATTTTTCACAAAGGAAAATTTTCTTCTGACCGTAGAAAAATTTAAAGCCCTCCTTTGTCTCTGAAAATAGATGACTGGAAGTTACAATTTTCTATAAACGGAAATGCTATTATCTTGAGGACAAAGAAGGTTTCTAACCGGAAAAACAAAGAGAAAAACATTGACACAACAAACTGGATAAAACCTTATTCAGACGAGAACATGAAAAACGGAGAATAAACCATGGAACAAACCAAGGTGTAAATGCCGTAAAAACTTAAATATTTACTTTTAAAAACAAAACAATTATGAAGATTAAACTCCAAAAGAAAAAGAATCCGCAGAAGCGGACGGAGGAAAAGTATTATGCTAATCCTGTAAATCTTGGTAAGAAGACCTTGCGAGACATTGCACGCGACATTGCGGGGCGTTCTTCGCTCACACGTGGCGATATTGAGAACGTGCTGTCAAACTTTATAGACTGTTTGCCTCATTACCTCCGCGATGGCTTTAGCGTGCAATTAGGAGAATTTGGCACGATGCGCCTGACACTTTCAAGCGAGGGAGCTGCAACGGAAAAGGCCTTTAAGACCGAGACGATTAAGCCACGCGTAACGTTTACGCCAGGTGTAGAACTGAAGGCTGCGCTGCGCGAGAACTCGTATGAAACAGTGAAGGAGGAAGAGAAAAAGACGAAAGAAGGTTCTGGTGGTTCTCTGGGCCCATCGGTTTAAGTAAGTCTTTTAAGCTCCTCTTCTAAAGTGAAAGTAAGAAGAGCGAGGAAGGCCTTAAGCTAGTTGCTGAAGCGTAATGATTCGGAGGCTGTTAGCTAGGTTAAGGATATGGTCGAAAGAGTTCGCGAACAAATCGAAAATTGTTCGCGAACTTTTTTAAGATTCTTCGCGAACAAAATGGAAATTCTTCGCGAACAATTTTTTGTGTTTCTTTTGGAAGAGTAATCGTTGGGGGGGCTTACTTGTCTGGAAGTAATCAGTAGAATCTGCCTATTCTATGCCATTTAACTTCCTTGTTTCCTCAATATCTAAGGCTTCGGCAAGGATAGAGATAGGGTTCTTTACATCATATCCTGTTGACATTTCAATCTGCCATTTACAGGTTTCGCAGTCGGTAGTAACGAAGTCTGGGTTTACTTCCTTTATCTGTTTGAAGACTCCAGAACCAATCTGCTGTGAGCGTTCATAGTTCTCTTTCTTGAATCCGTAAGTACCAGCAATACCGCAACATTGGGAGTCGAGCATTGTAAGCTGTAGTCTCGGAATCATCTTCAGTAGCTCTGTACTATAGATAACCCAGCCCATCTTCTCCATATGACAAGCTGAATGGTAGGCTGCATGCATCTTGAAGTCCTCACGGAAAGCAAGCTTTACGTCGCCACTTTCTATCAGACGATAGAGGAAGCGGGTAGCAAGTGTGATGTTCTCTTTGACATCATCAGCCTTTATATCAAGCAGGTGCTCATATTCGTCACGCATGGTAAAGGTGCATGTAGAGCTTGTTGTGAGGACAATTCGGCTTTCCTTTGCTGCCTTACGAATTGAGTTGATGTTCACTTCTCCCTGCCTGCGCGCTTGATTACTGAGTCCATTGGCTATCAATGCGACACCGCAACATTTCTCTTTCTCCAACAAATGGACACCATAACCGACCGCATTCATAATCTTTACGAGGTCTTTGCCCAACTGTGGGAAGTTATAATTGACGTAACAGCCGTGGAAGTAGCTTACATGTTTCTTATACTTGTCTTGCTCTTTGGCTGCATTGCGCTTGAACCATGTCTCAAACTTCTGGCTGCTATAGGCTGGGAAACTACGATGTTTGTCAACACCCATCACGCTGTGGAGCACAGCCTTAACTGGCTTCAGTCCCAAGGTGATGTTGACAATCGGTGCAACCATATTCGCCATCGTACCCACGAAGTCGGTATTTGCCAACATTCTATCACGCAGGATAGGTCCATGTGTACTATATTTGATGCGTGAAGCCTGAATGATGTCAGCAATGCGAACACCAGAAGGACAGGCAACTTCACAACGTTTACAGTTCAGACACATCTTCAACGCATTGTCAAAGAACTTCTTATCCTTGAGGCGGTAGCGTTCCAAATCTGGTCCTGAATGTTTCGGTCCGGGATATTCTGGTTCCACAGCAGACACTGGGCAGTAGGCAGTACAGATAGAACACTTTAAGCATTGTTCCAAGTTATTACCGCTGATATTCTTTAGTTGTATTCCTTCTGGCATGACCTTATTTCCTTTCTTTTATTGTTTCGGCTACCTGAAGGGCAGTCAAAAGTGAAACACCAGTACCATCAGCGAGTTTAATGTTATTATGTCCGCTCAAGAGGGAACCAATGACAAAGAGGTTGCTGATAGTTTTTCCGTCTTTTATAGCGTGGAAGTCTTTGTCTGTCTGCACACCATATTCCATGTAAGGCTGTGCTTCGAACGAGTCTTCCTTTGTCCATTCGCTTCGTGCTTCTGCAGCATCAACATCAAGGTTGAATACTGGTTCGAATACGTGTTGATAATTACTCTGCAGTCCGTGGCTCATGAATGAACCCGAAGCGAGGATGAATTCGTCTGCATAAAGTGTCTCATCAGGGAGGTTTTCGGTTGTGATAGAGATGAGACGGTTACCCTCAAAGACACCATTATTGGCTGTATCATCCACCAATATCGTTCCACCTAAACGAGTGAAGTGTTGTTTCAAGAGGTGAGTTGTGCGAACGCCCGATACTGATGGAGGAAGGGTTGCGAGAAACTCAATAGGCTTCTTGACCATATTCTTTAGTTCGTTGAGGCTCTCATTATCGCTGAAACCCAAGACTGCAGGTAGCAAGAGTGCTTCTGCCTCTCCACTGATAGCATTGATACGGTCGGCAACTTTGTGCAAAGCAACCTTGTCTGACAGTACTTTTGCGATGTTAGTAGCACGCATCTCAGTAGGACTTTTCCTCACATGGCTCAACTCTTCAGTTGTAAAAGACTTCACCTGACAAGTCACTCCATTCTTCTTAAGGTTCGCAGCGATGAAGGCTGTGGGTAAATCTAAGAAGCCTTGGATGTTCAAGAGTTCTACACTTTTCCAAGGGAGGGAGTCTTTCTGCTGGCTTATAGCATAGCCTTCCGTAGTCAACCATGCAGGTTTTGTGGTTCCTAATGGGGTGAAACGATAATGATTCTGTGCGCTATCGCCAATCGTTTTTACGCCAGCTTCATTCAATAAAGCCTTTGCCTTATCAGCAAGGAGTGCGATTTTCTCTGTGCCAATCTTCTTGTAAGGATGCTGGTCGTTCAGTGTTGCAATCGCTTCCAACGGATGTTCAACCACCTTTCCATTGTTATCATAGCCCAGTAAGTCGAACGAACCCGAATTAAAGTGCAGACTACTCTGTCCCGCTGACACGATGCAAACACGTTTGCCTGCGCTTGCCAGTGTGATACCAGCAGTGAGTCCGCTGAGTCCGCCACCTATTATAATAGTATCGTATCTCATTGTCGATTGTCTTTGATTGTGATAGATTGTTTGAAATCTTTGGTCTTTATAGAGCCATTTATACGTCTATATGATTTAGACTGATAAGAACTTCTCTTTCTGTCCAATGTCTTTTATCAGTTGCCCAGTCCTAACAAGCCCTGATAGATAGCTGCAGTGAGCTGTGCTTCGTCAAGTGTGCTACCCCAAGCAACGGGTTGCATACCTTTCCACCGTTCGTTGATGAAGTCGTGGAGATCGGTTAATGTTTTCTCTGCCTCATCTCCTGCATCACACATTACACCAGCAGCACGACAAGCACAGAGTTCTCCTTGACAGGTTCCCATGCCCACTCGGGTACGGCGGCGCAGGTTGAGGAGGTCGTGGACGTGCAACTTTTCCATTGCATATTTTACTTCACCGACACTCACTTCCTCACATTCGCAAACTAAGGAGCGGTCTTCTACGCTTTGAGTGGATATCTCTTGAACACGATAGCCTTGTCTACCTTTAGCCGCATTGTGTGCTGTTGAATACGTATGATGTTTGCTGTCTGTGTCTTTTCCTTCGCTTCCCGGAAGAGGGCGGTTAGCTGTTTGACAAACAGCTTTTATATCTAATTTCTTGCAAGCCAAGTCGGTTGCTATTTCAGCCATGAGTCGGTAGGTCATCATCTTACCACCTGTAATCGTGATAAGTCCTGCCAATCCATCTCGTTTCTCATGGTCTAAGCAGATGATTCCACGGCTGATACTGCGCCCTGATGGGTCATTATCGGCTGCAACAAGTGGTCTAACGCCAGCATAAGCACGTAGGATACGAGTTGTCGCAAGGCTCGGAGCAAGTTTCTCTCCCTCCTTTATCAATATGTCTACCTCTTCTTGTGTAATCTTTAGGTCGTCAATTGTGTCATAAGCTACGCGGTCGCTGGTGGTTCCAATGACGCATACAGCATCGTCTGGAACGAGGATATCAGCGTTTGCAGGCTTACGGCAACGATTGATAACCATGTTGTTAACGCGATGACCGAAGATGAGAAGCGTACCTTTCGCAGGAAACATATTAACCTTGATACCTGCCATCTTGACAATGTCATGTCCCCAAATGCCAGCTGCATTGATAACGATACGACTGTGAACTTCGCTTTCTTCGCCGGTATGATTATTGCGGAGGCGAACGCCTTCCACACGACCATTGCTTAAAACGAGTCCTACCACCTGCTGATAGGTTAGAATATCAGCTCCATGACGACGAGCATCAAGGACATTAGCCGTCGTAAGATGGAAGGGATCAATGGAAGCATCTGGCACTCGCACAGCGCCAATCAAGTCGGGATTGACTGATGGCTCTATGCGACGCGCTTCTTCAGGTGAAATAATGTTAGCACTTATGCCTGCTTCTTGGCAGGACTCTACGAATGTTTTCTGGTATTGTATGTCGTCTTCTGGCAGCGTAATAAACAGTCCATCAGTTGCTTCTATGCAATGATGAGCAATCCGACGGAGTATCATATTCTCTTTGATGCACTCTGAAGCTGACTCTGGGTCGGTCACTGCATAGCGTGCTCCGCTGTGGAGTAAGCCATGATTGCGACCTGTAGCACCATTGCTGAAGTCATATTTCTCTACAAGAAGCACACGCAGCCCACGCATAGCACAGTCGCGTGCAGTGCCTGCGCCTGTAACACCTCCTCCGATGATAATCACATCGTAATCCTTGTTTAATACTCTGCTCATTGTATAGGTAGTTCTAATCGGTCAAAAGTTATTTGCGAAGTTTCGTAACGAAAGTTTGGTTAAGTGTGCAAGCTGTCGTTCAAAATCTTTTGTATTTCATTCCGCAGCAAAGTTATATAAAATAGATGAAAGTTCCAAAAAGTCTTAACAACTTTTATATCTTTTATTTCGTTTGGAAAGATAATCGCTTTCGTTTTATTATCTTTTAGTTTCTTTGTTATGATGTTTTTGCTAAAGCTAAACACTCTTTTCTTCTGATTAAGTTTGTAGATAATGTTTTGAAAAATCATTACATAATTTCGTGTAAAACATCTATAAGTAAGGATAAAAACACTTGTAAAAAGTGGGTTTGTAACCAACAGGGAATCAGTTAGTTATAAAGTAGTAAAAGAAAAGGTGCTTAATAAGACTTCAAAAGGGCGTTAGTTGGACTTCAAAAGGGCACCTTTTGCAAGCCTATCGGGCGTCTTTTAGAAGCCAAAAGAGCATGTATTCAAAATCATGATGTGAAAAAATAGGACAAAATAATAAGCAATTAGTCCAATTGGACCAATTAGCCTAATTAGCCTAATTAGGCTAATTAGGCTAATAGGAATAAGTTGTTTGTAGAGGATAATATCAATATAGTATCTATTTGCATTTCTTGTATAGCTTACAAATGTATTGTAAGCTCTTTTAAAACATTCTATAGGTACTACTTATACAATGTTTTGTTTGTCACATATTATATTTTTTATTATCTTTGCAGCATGAAGTTACGAAAAGAGTGTAATTTATTGGAAATGAGCATTGGGTAATCGCTCATAATAGTAATAGGTTACGAATTAGTTAGTTATCTACTGCATTATTCTTCTGTGCGTTGCGTAACCTTCAAAGAACTCTTCGTATGCAAAAGTAACAATAAAACGGGAGATTTAGAAATGAATCTCCTGATTTTTTCTTCTCACACAAGTTTTTCCGTAAAAGCGATTTTATCCGTCAGCACACCATCGCCCAAAAAGATTTTGAACGAACGTGTGCCGACTGCCGCATAAGCGGAGAAAAGGGCTTTGCCTCACGCCTAAACAATAGTTTAGACTGATGAGACAAGGCCCCTTTCTTTTGTGCTTATGCCAAAGAGGTGCTTTTACGGGGTTTTGACGATTTTTCTTTTTTCGTTGTCCTTTTGAGCCGGAAGCGGAAAGCCGTGTATGACCGCACATTCCATAAATGGAACAAGCCGTCACTCACGGCAGACAAACCGGGAAGAATGATTTTATCCATCCGACCAAACACGTTTGGCCAAACAGATAAAAACATACTTCCTTGCCGATGGTTTGCTCGGTTTCACGCTACCGGCTATGTTCTTTTCTGTTGGGGATGTCTTTTTCACGGATTTCTCTTTTGAAGTTTTCCTGTCTAATCTGCCTCCACTTCCGTTTACCTCCATTTTCGCGCCTTTCAGTGAGCCGCATCAGGCAGTCATTTTCGTGCTGGGTGCAAAGGTAACTCCGGGATTGTACGGGAAAGCAAGGTCAAGCCTCCTGTTTTCTGGAAAAATCTCCAGCCTTTCGGGTAGTATTTTTCCGAAAAACCTTGCATTCCCTAATCCCTACCTTTTTAAGCACCCGAAACGAAAACGACCGATGCGACAGAAAGACGCATTAAAAAAAATGTCGGATAAACGAGAAGCAGATAAGATAGTTTGAAACTCAACTCCCTCAGCTCTTGAATCCGCATTAAAAAACAAAAAATCAAAAACAAAACGGATATGAGAACGGCAATAGCAACAAAATTCGTGGCATGGGAAGTACCAAGTTTGGAGAACCTGCAAGGCAGCAAGGTGTACGGACTTCGCACCAAACTGAACAATGGTGAGAAATTGAGCCGAGAGGAAAAGGATTGGCTTACACGCAACGTGAACAGCAACACCTATTTCAAGAGCGCAGTACCCTTGCAAGGTTGGATGTTTGACTTTTCCGACATTCTCCGAACCTACATTGTAAAGCAGTATGGACATTGGGCGGAATACAAGGCTACCGACAAGACCGCACTCCGCAGTTTCCTATACGGCAGGATAGACAGCATCGTGGAACTTAACAAATGATACGGCTATGACAGCAACGGTAAATTTCAGACAAATGGCGCAATACATAGGGCTTGCGATATGCACCCTAATCATGCGCACCGCCTTTTGGGTGTCCGGCATCCTTTGGTACATCGTCAGAGAGATAATAAACGGAGTGTTCCGAGTGGCAATAGGGGTAATCGTGGCTATTCTTTCCGTTATCCTGTTCTTCGGCTTCATTCTTTGGTTATTCACCCTTTAATCCCTACCGACATGGCAAAGAGAAGAAGCAAGACAGTGGAGCAACAATGCAGATACTACGAGGTGGGCAACATCTTCGAGTACATGGTGGAAACATACCTCAACGGCAATATGTCCGTGTTCCGTGGACTCTACCACGAACTGAACAAGGACGCACGGAAGGACTTTATAGACTTCCTATTGAGCGAGGTTGAGCCGATTTATTGGAGGGAGATTTTGAAACATACTATTTGACAACTCATAAAAACGACAGCGATATGAAAGGAACAGACCATTTCAAGAGAACGATACAGATGTATTTGGAACAACGTGCGGAGGAAGACACGCTCTTTGCGAAGAACTACCGCAATCCAGCCAAGAACATTGACGATTGCGTAACCTACATTCTGAACTATGTGCAGAAAAGCGGTTGTAACGGCTTCACGGACGGAGAGATATACGGACAAGCAGTACACTACTATGACGAGAACGAGATTGAGGTGGGCAAGCCTATCCAATGCCAAGTGGCGGTGAACCACATTGTGGAACTCACGGCAGAGGAAAAAGCAGAAGCACGTCAGCAGGCAGTCCGCAGATACCAAGACGAGGAACTCCGCAAGTTGCAGAACCGCACCAAGCCGACAAAGGCGAAAACAGAAACCCAAGTTCAACCCTCATTATTTGATTTTGGCTTATGAAACCGAGAAACAAATTTGAAAAAGCAGTTCTTGCCCAAAGCAAGAAACTACGCCCGATAACCCCGATACAGATAAATTGGGCATTCCGTAATTGCGTGGAGCATTATGCACACCGCTTGCCGAAAGGTCGTACCACTTGTATGGATTGCGGTCATAGTTGGGTAATGACGGAGCAGACCGAGCATTGTACGTGTCCCGAATGTGGAGCAAGTTTGAAAGTCTGCCTCACCTATCAGCGCAAGGTAAGACAAAAGCAGTATTTCACAACCCTTACCACAAGCGGAGAATACCAAGTGCTACGAATGTTCTTGCTTGTCGTGGGTATGGAGAAAGGGGTTAATGCCAAGTCCTATGCCCTTGAAATCGGGCAGTATTGGTGGAATGAACAAGGGCGTAAGGCTGTTGTTGCCATTCCACGCACATTGGGATGCTACATCGACACGTTCTCATTCGCTTCTCCTTTTGCTATCCGCAATGACAATGAAGCGTACCGCCATATCTCATATTCCCCGATATATCCAAGATATAAGGTGTTGCCGACGCTCCGCAGAAACGGCTTTAACGGCAATTTCCACGACATTGTACCCACCAAACTAATACCGGCATTATTGTCGGACAGCCGTGCGGAAACGCTGTTGAAGGCAGGGCAATATCCCATGTTGCGCTACTATCTGTACCACTCTTTCAATATTGGAGAGTATTGGGCTTCAATCAAGATATGTATCCGCAACGGCTATACTATTGAGGACGGCTCAATGTGGCGTGACACCATAGACCTCCTGCGTCATTTCGGCAAGGACACAAACAGCCCGAAATACGTTTGCCCTGCCGACCTCAAAGTTGAACACGACAAGTTGGTGGCAAAGCGCAACCTGCAAAGGAAACATGAGCGGACTGAACAGCAACGCAGGAAAGCGATTGAGGACGAGAAACAATATCTGAAAGCTAAGGGCATATTCTTCGGACTTGCCTTTACCGACAGCCTTATTTGCGTCAAAGTCATAGAGAGCGTGGAAGAAATGGCAGAGGAAGGAAGGACGATGCACCATTGTGTGGGCGGTTACCACAAACGAAAAGACTCCCTTATCCTATCCGCCACCATTGACGGAAAACGAATTGAAACGATAGAGGTGTCACTAAAAACTTTTGAGGTGGTGCAGTGTCGTGGCGTATGCAACGAGAACTCCGAATACCACGACCGCATCATCGCCCTTGTGAACAAGAACGCCAACCTTATCCGCCAGCGGATGAAAGCGGCATAATATCGACATCTAACAACTAACATTATGGAAGTAAGATTTGAAAGCATGGTTTTCCTATGGGATGATAAAATCCCCACGATGTTCCTTGAATTTATGAACCTCCTCACTCTTTGTCAGAGTGAGGAGCAATTAAGGGCGAGCGTCAAGGACTTTGCCGAGAAACACGAACTTGACAAGTTCTTCCTTTACGGCTTCGGCTCTCATCATTTCTACCTGCACCAACGCTACACGAGCGACCCCGAAATGGTGATGCAACACAGAGTGCTGTCTGTACATTTCTAATCATCTAAATAACAACGACTATGGCAACAAAATGACAATTAACGGAGTAAGCACCTGCCAATCGGCAGGAACGGAGAACTACGAGAAATTCCAAACGGGTATCGACAGACGCAAACGCACCCTTGTGCAATACGACTACCGCCACACGGACGGGGAACTTTTCTCTTGTGTCAAACCCACATTAGACGAATGTCGAGCCGCACGGGACAAGTGGCTAACGGCAAAGGAAAGGAAGGAGGAGAAGCGATGAACGAAGCAGGCTACCAAACGCTGATAGTCAAATTCAGCGAACCCATTACGGCATTGGACGGCATCTTTGACGATGCCGAAGCGTGGGGAGTTGATACCCTAAAGGGGTGGATAGACAGCTATGAAAGCAGCCGTTTCACTGCCATTGACAGCCATACGGCAGTCATCACGAGCGAGTATAGCATGGAATGTCTGAAAGAGTGGCTGGAAAAATGCACACCCATAACCGAGAAAACAGAATTTTGAACATTGGGGCGGTGTCCGCACCGCCCGAACCATAAACCTAAAAGACAACGGATATGATAGCAAAGACAATTTTAGAGCAGATTGGCGGCAGACGCTTTGCCGCCATGACGGGAAGCAAAGACTTCACAGACATGGGCAACGGCTTGCGCATGAGCCTTGCGAGGAACAAGACCAGTGCCAACCGCCTTGACATCATCTATGACGGAGGGGCAGACCTATACAATATGCGTTTCTACCGCAAGACGTTCAGCAAAAAGACATTCGAGAGCAGGACGAAGGACATTGAAACGCACGAGGGGATATATTGCGATATGCTGGAGGAAATGTTCACGATGGTAACGGGACTTTACACCCGCTTTTGAGGGGTGGGCGGCAAAAGCCGCCTACTTTCTTTCATGAGCATGATGGCGGATAAGAAAGTAGGCAAAGAAACCTTTGTACCAATCTACGATAGTATTCACAAAAACAAGTTTTAATCATGGAAACAATCAGACAGAACGGAAAAACCATCTTGTACAGCAACGACGGCATAAGCATAAAGATGGTTTTCAAGAACCTTACGGGCAGGAATTTTCAAGGTCAGGAATATACAGACTATATCCGGCATATCGCAATCGGCAGCATGGGATTTTCACCCGGTATCATAGAGCATTGCAGGGACGGTGAGGTTGCAGGCAAAGGGACAATCCCGAATGTATGAAAACTGAAACTCCGATGAAGTTGGCGGCTTCATCGGAGTTTCTTTCGTCAGACACTTATTCTTTATGGTACATACAGCAGCGCAAACTCAGCCTTCCTTCGTTTGAGCAGCATGGCGTGGCGTTTCCCCTTATAGTTACAGAAAGCGATATACTCCCGGTAGATGTTCCTGTCACCCGCCTCCAGCTTTCGGATTAGCGTGCTTTTGGGTATCTTCCCACTCCCCAAAAGACGGTACGGACCGACATTGTAGGCGAGCGTGGCAAGCAGAAGCGAATCCTTCCCGAACTGCTGGAACATCGCGCAGAACTTCCGCAGGTCTTTTCGCAGAAGCGCGTCCGCCTGCCGCTTCGTCATGGTGCGTGCCGAATACCTTTCCCCCGGCTGCAACCGATGTCCATATCCTACATACGGGTGATGTTTTTCCGAATGCCAGCCCTCAAAATACTTCGTGCATCGCACCGCCCTCTCAAATGGTGGCAGCCGGTAGATAGCCGCCTGCCCGTCCGTTCCCTCATGGCGTCTGTTCCGTGCGGACACGGAACAGACCGCCAGAAGCGAACAGAGGATAGCCATGAATACACGCATCATCGTGTAAAGGGCTTGAAGTTCCCGATGGGGACAACAGTGATAACCCCGTCATCCTTCACGTTTCGGTTGTTGAAGTCAAATTCCAACTCATAGGAGTTGCCGAAATTGTCCTCCACTACCACGATGAAGTTGTGCGCCTCGTCACCTTGCGCCGTGTAGTACAGCCGGAACTTCTCGTTTTCGAGCAGGTAGCGGTCATTGGGCAGGAAAGTGATGCCGTTGTCCATTTTCAGTGTGCCCTCACCCTCGAACTGGAAATACCGGATGGTATAGAGGGTATTGGCGAAATCGCCCGTTTTCTTCAGCTCACAGCGGATTTCCACCGTCTGCCCCTTTGTGACCTTGTTCGGCACGGGCATGGTTTCCACCGTGAAGGGATAGGATTGCTGGATGTCCATATCGTCGTCGCACGATACGAATGTGAATGACACTGCGGCGAACAGGCAGAGTGCCAACGCCTTGAAGATTGATGTTCTCTTGTTCTTGTTGTTCAGTATGTTCATTATTCTTTGATTTTTAGATTGTTGTTCTTTTGTTGTTTTCTTGATACTTGTTGCAGGTACTCGTTCAAGTCCTTGCAGCCTTGATAGATGCCGGAACGGTCTGTCACCTTTCCTCCGTAGCGTGTCCGCAGGGCTTCCATTGCCCTGCGTCCGGCTTCGTCTCGGTCGAGGTAACAGTCGATGCGCTCGTACCCGTCCAGATGTTTCAAAGCCTTTTCCACGTTGGCGACGGAGTTCAGCACAAGGCAGTCACCCGTTGCCAAACCGAGCGTGACGGCGGACAGGAAGTCCATAAAGCCCTCGAACACGCTGCACACGTCCGCCGGGATGTCCCCCGCCTTGACCAGCGACACGTCCTTTGGTGGTACGCAACCCTTGAAACGGCGGCTTCGGGTTTCATAGCCGCCCGACACGTTCGGAAAGCCGACGGCAAAGTACCGCTTACCACGCACGCCGTAGTTCAGGCGGCAGCAGTGGCGGGATGCAACGGCATAAGGGATGCCTCTTTCCTTCAAATACTCCGTCAGCGGAGAGCGGAGCAGCGGGACGGCTTCCACTCCCTCAAAGGCAGGTTCGGACGGTTCCGGCAGGTACAACGGCTTTTCTGCTGCGGCAAGCGGCATACGGGCGGTTTCCGCTATGAATCTCGCCTGCGCCATGAAATCCCCGCTTCGGGTAAACTCCCCGACAAGCGTGAAGATGTCGCCGCCCTTGCCCAAGCCGAAGTCGTACCAGAGCTGTTTCGCCACGTTCACACGGAAGGAGGGCGTGCGTTCACTGCGGTATGGCGCACGATACCACAGCTCGTTTCCGCTCCTTCGGACAGGCTCATGTCCCAGCCGTGCGAGAAAGTCCGCAATGGGTATCTGCCTCATATTCTCAATGTCCGTCCGTTCCATGCGACGTGTCAGTTGATGATTATCTTGACGCCCGCCCCGAACTGCGTATGGAACTTCCGTGTGTCGCCACCCCACAGCAGGCGCTCCCGGAGGTTGGCGAGCAGGGCGATACGGTCAGCCACGTAAAACTCCACATCGAGCGTCAGCGCACCGCCGTAGATGAAGGCGTCCCGGTCATGGAGCGTGGAGCCGTCATGCAGCACTTTCTCGCCCCAATTCACCGACTCATATCCGGCGAGAGCCGAAGCCCCCGCATAGACGAACACTATTTTACGGGCGTCGGAGAGTATCTTGAAATAATAACCGCCCTCCGCCGTGAACTGCGCCACAGGTATGGCGGTATCCTTGTACGGGTTGTTCTTCAAGAGGTATTCGCCACCGAACACCCACTTGTTACCGTTCTTCGTGTAGGTGGAGAGAGCCGCCCCGAAACTGTAACCGCCATTGTTGCCACTTAAACGCATACCGTCCACAAGGTTAGCTCTCAATTCGATGCCCTGCATCTTCGGCAGGCATCGCTGGGCGTGCGCCTGCCCCGTGAACAGGGCAAGCGACACGATGATTATTGCGATGTACTTTCTCATGGTCAGCGCACTTGAAGTTCGTTGATGGTATTGGCACGTACCAAGTCCTCGTTTTCAATCACGAAAGACTGGTGACGCCCCCCGTTCTTCTCGTTGAGTTCCACCACGAGGCATTTGTCGTCGGGAATGGTGAACTTCGCCATCGTGAATACCGTGCGCTCGCTCTTCTTGCCCGGCACGAGTGTGGCGTAATTCTGCGCACGGAGCGGCAGGATAATCTGCTCCTGCACGGCGGTACGCTTCGCCACCTTCTTGTCCACGATTTTCCATGTGATGTAGTCCACATCGAAAGGCACGTTGCTCTGGTTCTTTATCTCCGTGTGGAAATAGAGTAACCCATTATGCGTGTAGATACCTTTCAGCAGGTACTGGATGCCGAATCGCTTGCAGCCGATGTGCTTCACCTCACGCTTGTTCTGCTTGTGGATGGACTTCATGATAAGGCGCACCAGCATCGGGCTTTCGCTGCCCAGTTCCTTCAGGTAGATTTCCTGCGCGTTGTTCGGGCGGTTCACCTTCTCGCCGTCATGGATGAAGTCGCACATCTCCACGTTGAGAAGCAGCGGTTCGGAGGCGTACTTCACGTTAAAAGTATAGAAACTCCCGTCCTCCGTGATTACCGACATATTGGTTTCGTTCGGGAAGTTACGCACGGTAGCTTTCACGCGGATGACGTTCTCCGCTCCGTCGGCTTTACCCGCAATCAGGTCGGGCGAGCCTAAATCGACGTAGCGCACCTCCGAGGGGAAAATGACGTGGACGGTCTTGTCGTAGGTCACTTCCAATCCGTGCGGGGGAACCATGCGGTCGAAGGTCAGCTTCTTTGTCAGCCCGTGATACAGATCGCCGTCCGCCTCCTTCTGCGGATAGACCTCCTTTGTCAAGGTCGGTTGTTGGCTTTGCCTTCCTCCTCCTTGCGAGGCATAGTCAAGCGAGCTTGTCTCTGCTCTCGCTTCGTTCGTCGGTTCACTTCCGTTGTTCTCTCCAACGGTTACGTTCTCCTGCGCGTTGGCAGTTATGATGCCCATAGCGAGGGCAAACATGATGATTACTTTTTTCATTCTACTTTGGATTTTAGTGGTAAATAAAAATTTGGTTGTTGTTTTTTTAGTCGTTGATTGTTATTGTTTTCAATCTCTGTCCTGATATAGCATGACCTTGTATCCGGATTTCAGATGCACCTTGACGGTACGCATCTTCTTGGCGATATACTGGCTCGTGCCTTGTATCAGCCCCTTGCCCAAGTCGGAGGCGAGCTGCGCCCCTGCGTTGGTGGAGATATTAATGCTGCTGCCCAGCGAGCCGCCCATGTTGGCGGCAACCTCCCTGACGGCGTTCATCTCCATCGAGTTTGGAATGAAGATGCCGGGCTGTCCGTCCGTGTCATACACCGCCAGTTCTACCGGGATAATCGTACCTGCGTACTCCAGCGAAGTAATTTCAATATCGAGTCGTTCGCCCTGAATCTTTGCCGTGCCTACCACCACTGCATTGCGGGGTATGATTTTGTCCGCCACTGCCATCGGCTCCAGCAGCCGTAATCTTACCGCCTGCCCGTCAGTCACACTCTGCGCCCCATAGACACACGCCGATATGGTGTTCCTGTCCGATACAGTCGTGACACCCACCGCCGTATTGAAACTGCGGTTGCGCTCCTGCGAGAAGGAGGCGACAAACTCAGCGTTGCTCATCGGCTGTGAGAGCGAAGATACCACCTGATGCGTTACCTGCCTGACAGGTGCAGCCGTGTTCTTTCCGGCTTTCTGCACGGGGTAAGGCTCTGCCGCCTGTCCGACAGGTGGCTGTGTGCCGTTCTGCCCGCCCATGTACTTCGCCGCCAGTTCATAGGACTTCTCCATGAGTGCCACTTGGTCATCCATAGCGGATGCCTTGCCTTTCTCGGTTTCCAGTTCCGATTCCAGCGAGGCGATACGCTCTAACAGTTCGTCCATTTCCGCGTTGTCGTTCTTCGGCTGCTCATAGAAGTTGCCGAGCGTGGTATTGAGGTCGCGGTAGGCAGCTGCGGAGGATTGGATGGTTTTCGGAGCGGATGATTTTGCTGTTGCATCTTCCGCATTTCCGGGATTAGCAAGGTCGAAGTCCCTGCCGCCGTCCGTTTCCGCCACCTCGCGGTCGAACATATCGCCCAGTTCCTGCATGGCGCGGCTGCGGTTCTCCTGCCGTTCCTCCATTGCTCCCTGTTCGTAGGCTTTCGCCTTGTCGCCGATGATCTGGCGGTTCGCCTTGTCAGCGTCGGGCATTTCGATGTTGTAACCACCCGTTCCCGGTTGCTGCTCCTTGTCGGAAGACGGGGCGAATATCAGCCACATAGCACCGATGAATACCAGCACTATAGCGGGCAGCACTATCATTTTCTGACGTTTCAGCCTTTGGGCTTCGGTCAGCGGCTTGCGCTCCTTCTTCGGTTTCCCGTTGTCGGGAGCCGCCTTGTTCTCGTTTTTAGGTTCATTCTTCGTCTGTTCCATATAAATAAGGTATTACATTATGATTGTTGTCCGGCTTTATGGACAGTTCCACCTGTCCGGCATGGTCTGTTACCATCCGGCTGCCGTCATTCCTGCCGATTTCATAGACGGCTTTGCCGAAGGTGTAGAGGGCAAGCACCGCAAAGGCGGCGAGCATCGCCAGCACGATGCGCCTGCGTGTCTTCGGGGGCAAACCGTCCAGATAGCCTTTGAGCCTTGCCACCAGCATTTTCTTTTTGTCGTGGAGCTTCCAGTACGCACGCCAAAATGATTTTTTGATTTTCTTCATGTCCGTTTACCTTTTGATGGTTTGTAAATCCTTGTTCTCGATGATGGTGAATCCCTCGATGGTGAAACCGTTGGGATTGTCGTCCGAACGGGACGAGTTCAAGAGGCGGCACGTAGTCACGAGGCTGCGCTCGGTGACGTTGCTCTGCCGGATGATCTTCTGCGTGGCGTAGGTCACGGCACGGTAGGGATAGCCGTTGAAATCGCACACCACGCTGTCCACCTTCAACACCTGATTGATGTTCCCGGCGATGATGCGGTTGTAGTACCCCTTCTCGGCAAAGTCCGAATAGTAGTTGTACACGCTTTTGTCCGCTAATAGCAGGGCGCGTTTCACGTTATGCTCTATCGCGCTCTTTTCGGGTGAGAGCGTGAAGAACAGCTCGTGGAAACGGCGCACGTGTTCCCTCGCTTCTGCCGGACGGTTCTGCGACAAGTCTTGCGAGAGAGCCAGCATCAGCGACTTGCCGTTGTCCAGCACGTAAATCTTTTCCCGTTGCCGCTCCGCGAAGCGGTAGGAACTCCACACGCTCCATACCGTTATTACGGCACACAACGAGAGGAAGACGATACCGAACAGGCGTATCTGCCTGAACGATGATTCGATGTTTTTAAGTGACTTAAATTCCATTGTTGTTTATTCGTTTTTAATTGTCAGTTGATTATTTCAGCAGCTTCCCGACACGTCCGACCACGTTTCCTGCGGCTGCGCCCGCCACGCTGCCCGCCATACTTCCGGCTCGTCCTGCCGTCTGGTTCACGTTGCGACCGTAGCTTCCCATGCCTCCGGCTTGGATAATCCAGCCTGCTACCGTGGGGATGGTGAAGTAACCAATGATGCCGATTATCATGAAGACGATGTACACCCCGTCGCTCGAATCCAGCGAGAAGTTCGGGTCAGCCTGCATCCGTTCGATGTCGCTTTGCAGCATCAGCACTTGTATCTTCGCCAGTATGGTGCTGAACATATCCGACACGGGCAGCCACAGATAGACCTGTATGTAGCGGCATATCCACTGTGTAAGCGTGCTTTGGAAGCCGTCCCACACCGATATGGCGAAGGCTATCGGACCGAGTATCGCCAGCACCACGAGGAAGAACGTGCGGATGGTGTCTATCACGAGGGCGGCGGCTTGGAACATCAGTTCCAGTATCTCGCGGAAGAAGTCGCGGATGCCCTTCTTCATGTTGTACATCCCGCGCTCGATGTACATCCCCGCCATCGTCACCATGTCGCCGGGCGACCAGCCCAGTTCTTCCAGTTGTTTGTCAAACTCCTCATTTGACACGAGGTAGGCGGTTTCGGGATTGCGCATCATCGCTTCGTACTCCAGTTTGTCCTTCTGCTCACGGTATCGGTTCATGTCCAGCGTTTCCGCCTCCAGCATCTTTGCCGTACCCTGCACGACGGGCGACATGATGCTGTTTATCGTACCCAGTACCACCGTCGGAAAGAACATGATGCACAGACCGATAGCGAACGGGCGGAGCATAGGGAACACGTCTATCGGTTCGGCTCTCGCCAGCGACTGCCATACCCGGTAGGCCACATAAAAGAGTGCGCCCAGCCCGGCGATGCCTTTCGCCACGCCCGCCATGTCCCCGCATAGCGGCATCATCTGTTCGTAGAGCGAGCGCAGAATTTGGTGAAGGTTGTCGAAATTCATAGGCTACCAATATCTTTCGTTCATGTTCCCGTACAGCCCCATGATGCGGTCAAGGTCGTTTTTCTTCTTCGCACGCAGGTAACTCACGCTAATGTTCTTGTTGGTGTAGTAGCTCACGAGGTTGCGGTAACGCTTCATTTTGGAGTAGCAGCGTTCCACCACGTCCATGCGCTCCTTGTCCGTCATGGAGAGCGTGGTGATATTCACCACATTCTTCAGTTCCGTCAGCACATCGTTGGATTCCTCCAATAACTTGGTGTAGCCAAAGGCGATGGCTCCCAGTTCCTCCACCGTGAAGTTGTCGTCACGCATCATCTTCTGGAAACTGGTCACATAGGTGTCGGTGATGTCACCCACCATCAGAATGGTCTGCTGCACCTTCCGGGCGTCCTTTACCAGATTGTTCACGGATTTGAGTGCGTCGTAATACTTCTTGCCCTGTTCGTAAATCTTCACGGTCTCTTGAAAATTTTTTATCATATTCTGGGCGGTCGTGGAAGTGTGTACCACGTTCTTCGAGGTGTTCACGATGCTCTGCGCGATGTTGGACGGGTCTATCACCGCCCACTGTGCGCTTGCCCTGCCGACTGCAAACAGGCACAGGCAGATAATAAGTGTTATTCTTGTTCTCATGTTACTTTGGATTTTAGTGGATTTCATTATTTATTGCTCGCCTATCGGATGGTCCGGTTTCGGGTTCACACGCACGTAGTCCCCGTTCGGCGAGAAGGTCAGGATGTCCGTCGCCTCGTTGTAGGACACGTCGATGCGGAATCCGGTGTTCATGAACAGATTGCCGTTCTCCTCCTGCAAGAGATAGGTTTCCGGCTTCAGCTTGCGGCGGATGCCGCTCCGCTTGAATACCGTCACCTTATAGGCTTCGCCCTCCTTGTAGATAAGCACGTCGGGCTTGCCCTCCACACTCTCCCAGTTTCCGCAAAGCAGGTCGCGTCGGTTGTCCGTTATGTCGCAGGATTGCAGCACCATGACCGCCAGCCCGATTAAACACTTGCTGACTTGCAGCATTTTCGTTCTTGATATACTCATACGCATTTTCTTTTTTAGTTGATGAATCTGTTTCTATTTATTCCTTTTTTCTCCGCCTTTCGGCAAGCTGCCGGATGACGGCTTCAATGTCGCCGCCCAACTGTTCCGCCAGACGGTAAACCTCTACTTTTTCCGTTTCTTCGGTGGTGTACGCCAGATACTCTTCAGCACTAACTTCGGTGGCATAGACTGCCGACTGCGTGCCGCCCAGTCCTATCCACACTTCCTTGTAGAGCCTTGACGGGTTGTTCGCCATGTTGATGGAGAGTATCTGCGACTTCTCTTTCTCCGTCAGACCCAACAGGGACTGTATGGCATCAAACTTGTTCATGTACTTCCGCTGGTCAAGGAGTATCTTGCAGTCGGAGTTGTTGATGATGCTCTCCTTGACGACGGGCGAGGAAATGATGTCGTCCACCTCCTGCGTCACCACGATTGCCTCCCCGTAATACTTGCGCACGGTCTTGTACATATAGCGCAGGTACTCAGCCATGTTCGCCGAAGATAGAGCCTTCCAAGCCTCTTCCACTATCAACTGTTTCCTTACGCCTTTCAATCGGCGCATCTTGTTGATGAAGGCTTCCATGATGATGATGGTCACCACAGGGAAAAGCTCGCGATTTTCCTTTATACTGTCAATCTCGAAGACGATGAACCGCTTGCCGAGCAGGTCGATGTTCTCCGTGGAGTTGAGCAGGAAGTCGTAGCGTCCGTCCCGGTAATACTGCCGCATGGTGGTGAGCATATTGTCGATGTTGAAGTCGGACTTCTCCACCTTTATCTCACGTTCCGCCAGTTCGCGGCGGTAGTCGTCGCGCATATACTCGTAGAAGGTGTTGAACGAGGGGACGATGCTCCGGTCAGCCCTGATACGCTCGATATAGGCGTTCACCGCACTGCCCAGTTCGCCGCTCTCCGTCTTCGTCACTTTGTCGTCCTCCGACTTCCAGAGCGTCAGCAGCAATGTCTTGATGCTGTCCTTTTTCTCCACGTCGAACACGTAATCATCGGTGTAGAACGGGTTGAACGAAATCGGTTTCTCCTCCGTGTAGGTGAAGTACACGCCGTCCGCCCCGTTTGTCTTGCACCGGATCATCTCGCACAAGCCCTGATAGGAGTTTCCCGTGTCCACCAGCACCACGTGCGTACCCTGCTCGTAGTATTGCCTCACGAGGTGGTTCATAAAAAAGGATTTGCCGCTGCCCGAAGGACCCAACACGAACTTGTTGCGGTTGGTCGTGATACCCCGCTTCATCGGCAGGTCGCTGATGTCGAGGTGCAACGGTTTTCCCGTAAGCCTGTCCACCATCTTGATGCCGAAGGGCGAGAGCGAACTGCGGTAGTTGGTTTCCTCCGTGAAGAGGCACACCGCCTGCTCGATGAATGTATGGAAACTCTCTTCCGCCGGGAAGTCCGCCGCGTTGCCGGGCATCGCCGCCCAGTAGAGCGTCGGGCAGTCGATGGTATTGTGGTGCGGCACGCACTCCATGCTTGCCAGCTGGCTGCCCACATCGTTCTTGATATGCTTCAGTTCCTCCGCGTCATCGCTCCACGCCATGACGTTGAAGTGCGCCCGTACCGAGGTCAGCCCGTAGGAATGGGCTTCGTTCAGGTACTGGTCTATCCACTCGCGGTTGATGCTGTTGCTCCGGCTGTATCGGGATAGCGACTGCATATTCCTTGCGGACTTCTCGAACTTCTGCAAATTTTCCTCGCTGTTGTCGATAATCACATACTGGTTATAGATGTGGTTGCAGGAAAGCAGCAGCCCCACGGGGGAGGCGAAGGAGAGGCGACAGTCCGAGCGGTCGGTGGAGAGTTTCTCGTAGCGGATGTCGGTAGCCACCTTTCCTGGCATATCCTCCGCGTCGGAGAGGGTGTGCAGGCACAGGCGGTTGTCACCGATACGCATTTCTTTTGCCGAGAGGTCGATGTCCTGCAAGGTCGTGTCGCCTTCGGGCATGAGCGAGAAGTAACGCTCTATCAGCCCGGCGGACTTCTCCGTCCCGACAATCTCGTCGGTGGAGAGGCGGCGCAGCCTCACAAAGCCGCTGTCGTTCATGATGCGCTCGAACTGTTCGGCGGCCTCCATGAACTTCCCGGCGGTTTCCTTGTCCAGCTCCTTCGGGATGATATGTCCCCGGCACAGCGTACTGAAGTTGCTCTGCATACGGTTACGTTCTTTCGTCGTCTTGGTCAAGTAGAGATAGCAGGAGTGTTTCAGGTACGGACGCTCGTTGAAGTGGCGTTCAAAGGAACGGCTCAAGAAACTCATGTCGTCCTTCTGTAACTCCGGCATATATTTCTCCTTGATGAACCAATCCTGCTTATGCACGACGCAGAAGTACGGCAGCACCTTGATAGCCTTGCACCAGCAGCCGTGTATCGCCTCGTACTCTGCGCCCGTCACGGTGTAAAGCTCCGGCAGTTCCACCTCAAAAGCCACCGTGATGTCGGCGTCTTTGGAGATGATGCAGCCATGCTCCACCGCCAGCAGGGGGAACTTGTTTTCCAGTGTTGTCATTTTGGATGTATTTCTCATGTCGTTTCTTCCTTTCGTTGCCGTTTGAGTAATCGGGTGATCCGCCGTCGGTTGATAAGGTATCGGGGATGGCTCCTTGCCGCTCCCAATTTCATCAGCCCGTGTTCGCCGTACCGGGCGTTCAGCGCGAAGGTCTGCCATACGAGGACGGAAGACGATGCCGCGCCGAAGCCGATACATATCCACTGGTCGATGCCGACCATATAGAGGATGACGAACAGGACGAAGAGAGCCAGCAGACCTCCGCAGAAGATGAAGAGGTACTGAGCCTTCAAACCCTTGAACTCGACCGGACGGCCGATACCCTTGTTTATCGGGTATTCAGCCATACATTGTTTATTAAAGGAAGAATGAGCGCAGGATAGTGGCGGCGACAATCAAGAAGATACAAGCCCCGAACCACGAGGCGGCGGTCTTCGAGGTGTCCGGGTCTCCGGACGAGAATTTTCCGTACACTTTCACGCCACCGATAAGCCCGACTACCGCGCCGATGGCGTAGATTAATTTCGTGCCGGGGTCGAAATACGAACTCACCATAGAGGTGGCTTCGTTGATGCCAGCCAGACCGTTTCCCTGTGCGAAAGCGGAGGCGGTTGCGGCAATCATAAGTGCCGCAGCGATGATTAACTTTTGTCTGATGTTCTTGTTCATAAACTGTTCTTTTTTGTGCCGTCCAAAGGGTGGATAGTCCTTTTTCGGGCGGTTGATACTTGATTACTTTACTTTGGTTTTAGTGGTTGCCCGTTTGTTTCTACGGACTTGGGGCTGTCCGTTGCGGGTTGGCTGTACCTTGTACCGCCGTGCGCGTGGGTGTCGTCATTTTACGTTTTCATTTCCATTCTTTTTTAGTTGTTATACATAGTTTCGGAAGTCGAACTCCTCGATGTTGTCGGGAATCACGAACACCTTTTCCTTTTGTTGTGTCACGGTCATGTTCACCGTGTCCACGAAAACTGCCATCGCCTTTGCAATCCTCTCGCTCATTGCTTCATCGGTCAGGCGTTCCGTTATTCTTGTGAAAAGCTCTGTCCCGTCCAGTTCCGTCATGACCTTTCCGGCGTGTCGCATTTCCTCATCGGATGGTGATTCCTTCCGTATGGTGTGTACTGCCATGTCAATATCCTCGAAGCTACTTCCCGAAGCCTGCTTTTTGTCTGGTTCTTCATCCTCCGGTTCATCTTCTCCGTACTCCAGTTCCGAGGGCGGGATGCTCGTGAAGGTTTCATCGAGTTTGTCCTCCGGTACTTGTGTCGGGCGTGAGACGGTTTCCGTGTTTCCGTCGTCAAAAGTAGCCTCTTCCTCCGACAGCTCAATGCCTTTTTCCGAAGTGGCGGCTTCTTGCGTCGGTATGGCAGCGGTTGTCCGGGTCGATGCCATCTTGAAACGGCTCTTGCCAATGATGTCCGAGGTGTCTGCGTGAGGTATTTCCTTATCCTTTCCTTGCTCTGCCACCGTACTGTCCAATGACCGCCACAGCCCGGCAATATGTCTGAAGAAACGGATGAGCTTCATGTCCATGATGCGGTCATAGAACAGCAGAAACAGAAACCACACGTTGCAAGCAACCGATACGATTAAAAACGCCTTTGTCATAATCTTACTTTTTGGGCGTTTTCAATCTGTTCCATGTACTGCTGCCCGTATTGTCGGAAATGGTCGCGGAGGATGTTATCCACAAACTTGCCGATGCTCAAACCGTTTCCCATCCGACTGGTAACGATAGCGACTTTCTCATGAATTTCTCGGCTGATGTATATACATTGCCGCGTTTTGATTTCCGATGCTTGCAGGAAAGTCGAGAGCGGTTTGTCTCTGCCTTTATCCTTGCGGAAGTCAACGTCGGTATTTTCATGCCCGTAGTCGGTTACACACTTTGCTGCACGGACAGCGGTTCTTTCACTCTTTCCTGTTTGCAGATACTCAGCCTGACGGTTCTTATTTGTTCTTTTCATACTTCTTTGTTGTTTTTGAGTGTTTATAAATTATAGGATTCCATGTGCCGTTTGAACGATTCGGCTATCTCGTCTTGGAACAGCGTGAAATGGTGTGTCAGCACGTTGTCAAGAAATGCCGCGATAGTCACTTCGTTGCCTCCGATTACATGAAGCATCTTCTGTATGCGGTCGTGGTACTCCTTGCGGATATAGACCTGCTTGCCGAGCCTTGCCGTGATATTGGAACCGCATATGAATACTGTGTCATAATCCAATTTTTCCGGCTTGCTGTTCCTGCGCCTGCGTTCCGGCTCCTCTTTGGAGTGCGAGGCGGGTGGAGAAACGGCTTCTTGTATCGCTTCTTTCGGAGGTGGGACAGGAGCGTTCCCGTCCGTGCTTCTCGCTTCCGGCGGAATGCTTGTATCGTCCAGTCGAAATGAGTTGATTACGGCTTCGCTGTCGATGTCCTCGATTCTTGTTTTCTTTGCCATGCCGTTCAGTTTTTGATGATGCCGAGAATCTCATCGACGAGTTTGTCGAGGTTGCTGCCGCGTACCAGTATTTTGTCCGCCGGAAACGCCGTGGAGCGGAATACCGCCTTGCGTTCTGCCGCCGTCTCCTTGCGGAAGCGCTTACTGTCCGGTAGATGTGTTTCCAGAATGGGCAGGGCGAACTCGGCACAGACCTTGTCGTATGCCTTGTAAAGTTCAGTCTTTTCGCGTCCGTCCACCATGTTCCACACGAGGTAAATCCCTTTGATGCCGGACTTGCCCGTGCTTATCATCTGTTCGTTGATGACAGTGGCGAACTTGATGGAACTCTCCATCACCACACGGTCGGCGATGATGGGCGTGAAGATATAGTCCATTTGGGAAATGGTCTGCACCACATCGGCATTGTTGATTGTTCCCGGCAGGTCGAAGAACACGAAATCGAGGTCGGGCTGCGCTGCCACCAGATTTTCGGCGGTCTTTACCGCATCTTCCGCACGGCTGCATCTGATGGTGTACGGGTTCTTCTTCAGTCGTTTGAGCTGCTCATACGCCAGCACCTTGTAATGCCCGTCCTCCATGACGGCTTTCATGTCACGCTTGCGCATGTCATGGATACTGTACTGCGGGAAATCGCAGTCCACCACGGCTACGTTGTAGCCTTTCACATAGTGCAGATAGCTTGCTACAAGCACTGTCAGGGTTGTCTTACCCGCTCCACCTTTCTGCGTGGAGATTGCCACATAAGTTGCTTCTTTCATTTTTTTGATAATTTATTTGGTTATACATCTGTCCGGTGGCGGTAGCGTATTGTCATTAGTACGTACGCACGCACTCCCATTCATTTATTTATTCACTCCTTAATCCGGCTGTGCCTGCGGGTATTCATCGGTTTGTCCAACCGTCCATGCTTTTATCCGTCCGCACGGACGTGTGCTTGGAAAACTATCTGAATACATACACCTGTTTTCAACCGTTTGGATTGATGCCCGGATTGCTGTCCGAACATCCGGCGGAAGGAGTGTATTTTCAGTCCCACATCCGAATCACACTGCAAATAAACAAGGATATTTTGGAACTTGTATCACTTCTCCGGCAAGTGGCAGCACGTTGCGCCGGTTGGCACTGATTGTCCGGGTCAAGCCTCTGTCGGACATCGCCTTAAGGGCGTAACTTTGCACCCGAACGGCAGGGTACGCCGCAGGTAGCGCAGCCCGGAGTTTGAAAGGAATCATCCCCAATCCGTCCCCGACGGATTTTTATGTTCACCTGAACATAGCAAGATGTCTTTTCAGCCGCTCAAAATATTTTGAGCAGCCACGAAAAGCACTTGCCCTTGCAGGGGGCGGGCTTTCCCTCCGAAGTCGGGAAGCCTTTCAGAACTGCGGTGCTGTAATCCGAAGCGGCGGCTTATGCCGTCAATCCGCTAAATCCAAAGTAATATGAAAGAGAAAAGGAAAAGCAAATCAGGGAGAAATCCCAAACTTGATCCGGCGGTGTACCGGTACACCGTCCGTTTCAACGAGGAGGAACACAACCGTTTCCTCGCCATGTTCGGAAAATCGGGTGTCTATGCACGGTCTGTTTTCCTCAAAGCGCACTTCTTCGGGCAACCGTTCAAGGTGCTGAAGGTGGACAAGACGTTGGTGGACTATTACACCAAACTGTCGGATTTTCATGCACAATTCCGTGCCGTGGGTACGAATTACAACCAAGTCGTGAAGGAACTGAGGCTGCATTTTTCAGAGAAAAAGGCGATGGCGTTGCTCTACAAATTAGAGCAACACACCGTCGAACTCGTGAAACTGAGCCGCCGGATTGTGGAACTTTCAAGGGAAATGGAGGCAAAATGGTCGCAAAAATCAGTGTAGGAAGTTCGTTGTACGGCGCGATTGCCTACAACGGGGAGAAGATTAACGAGGCGCAGGGGCGGCTTCTCACCACCAACCGCATCTACAATGACGGTTCGGGAACGGTGGACATAGGCAAGGCGATGGAGGGTTTTCTCACCTTCCTGCCACCGCAGATGAAGATCGAGAAGCCGGTGGTGCATATCTCTCTCAACCCGCACCCGGAGGATGTGCTGACCGATATTGAGTTGCAGAATATCGCCCGCGAGTATCTGGAAAAACTCGGTTTCGGAAACCAGCCTTATCTTGTATTCAAGCACGAGGACATCGACCGCCACCACCTGCACATCGTGACGGTCAACGTGGACGAGAACGGGAAAAGGCTCAACCGGGATTTTCTCTACCGCCGCAGCGACCGTATCCGCAGGGAACTGGAACAGAAGTACGGATTGCATCCGGCAGAACGTAAAAATCAGAGATTGGATAATCCGTTGCGCAAGGTGGCCGCATCGGCAGGTGATGTGAAGAAGCAGGTAGGCAACACCGTGAAGGCTCTGAATGGGCAGTACCGTTTCCAGACGATGGGCGAATACCGTGCGCTCCTTTCCTTATATAATATGACGGTGGAGGAAGCGAGGGGCAACGTGCGCGGACGGGAGTATCACGGGCTGGTCTATTCCGTCACGGACGACAAGGGTAACAAGGTGGGCAACCCGTTCAAATCCTCGCTTTTCGGGAAGTCCGCAGGCTATGAAGCCGTACAGAAGAAGTTTGTCCGTTCCAAATCGGAAATCAAGGATAGGAAACTGGCAGACATGACGAAACGCACCGTCCTTTCCGTGCTGCAAGGCACTTATGACAAGGACAAATTTGTATCCCAACTCAAAGAGAAGGGCATCGACACCGTACTGCGCTACACAGAGGAAGGGCGCATCTATGGGGCTACCTTCATCGACCACCGCACGGGATGCGTGCTGAACGGTTCGCGCATGGGTAAGGAGCTTTCGGCGAATGCCTTGCAGGAACACTTCACCCTGCCATACGCCGGACAACCGCCGATACCGCTATCCATCCCTGTGGATGCTGCGGACAAGGCACACGGGCAGACCGCCTACGACAGTGAAGATATATCGGGCGGTATGGGCTTGCTCACTCCCGAAGGTCCGGCGGTAGATGCCGAGGAAGAGGCTTTCATCCGGGCGATGAAGCGCAAAAAGAAGAAAAAACGCAAGGGCTTGGGTATGTAATCAGAGTATCAACAATTAAAAAATCAATGTATGTCACAACAAGAAGACGATTTGAGGGCATTGGCGAAAATCATGGATTTTCTGCGTGCCGTGAGTATCATTTTAGTGGTCATGAACGTGTACTGGTTCTGCTACGAAGCCATCCGGCTGTGGGGCGTGAACATCGGCGTGGTGGACAAAATCCTTCTGAACTTCGACCGCACGGCGGGGCTGTTCCATTCCATTCTCTACACGAAGCTGTTTTCCGTCCTTTTGCTTGCCTTGTCCTGTCTGGGTACGAAGGGTGTCAAGGGTGAGAAAATCACTTGGGGGAGAATCTGGACAGCATTTGCCGTCGGGTTCGTGCTGTTTTTCCTGAACTGGTGGTTGCTGCCCCTGCCGCTGCCGCTTGAAGCGGTGACGGGACTGTATGTCCTTACCATTGGAACGGGCTATGTCTGCCTGTTGATGGGTGGTCTGTGGATGAGCCGCCTGTTGAAACACAATTTGATGGAGGATGTTTTCAACAACGAGAACGAGAGTTTCATGCAGGAAACGAGGCTTATCGAAAGCGAGTATTCGGTCAATCTGCCGACACGTTTCTATTACAGGAAACGCTGGAACAACGGTTGGATCAATGTAGTTAATCCCTTCCGTGCGTCCATCGTGTTGGGTACGCCGGGCAGCGGCAAGTCCTATGCCGTGGTAAACAATTTTATCAAGCAACAGATTGAAAAGGGCTTTAGTCAATACATCTACGATTTCAAGTATCCCGACCTATCTACTATTGCCTACAACCATTTGCTGAACCACCCGGACGGCTACAAGGTAAAGCCGAAGTTCTATGTGATCAACTTCGACGACCCGCGACGCTCTCATCGGTGCAATCCCATTCACCCGGATTTTATGGAAGATATTACGGATGCCTATGAGAGTGCCTACACAATAATGCTCAACCTCAATAAAACGTGGGTGCAAAAGCAGGGCGACTTCTTCGTGGAGTCACCTATCATTCTGTTTGCCAGTATTATCTGGTATCTCAAAATCTATCAGAACGGGAAGTTTTGCACGTTTCCCCATGCTATCGAGTTTCTGAACCGCCGTTACGAGGATATATTTCCGATACTGACCTCTTATCCGGAGCTGGAGAACTACCTTTCGCCGTTCATGGATGCGTGGCTTGGAGGGGCTGCGGAGCAGCTCATGGGTCAGATAGCGTCGGCAAAAATCCCGCTTTCGAGGATGATTTCACCGCAGCTCTACTGGGTGATGTCAGACAGCGAGTTTACGCTGGACATCAACAATCCCGAAGAGCCGAAAATCCTCTGCGTGGGTAACAATCCCGACCGTCAGAATATCTACGGTGCGGCACTCGGTCTGTATAATTCCCGTATCGTGAAGCTCATCAACAAGAAGGGGATGCTGAAGTCATCGGTCATCATCGACGAGTTGCCCACAATATACTTCAAAGGGTTGGACAATCTTATAGCTACCGCCCGAAGCAACAAGGTTGCCGTGTGTCTGGGCTTTCAGGATTTCAGCCAGTTAGTGCGTGACTACGGGGACAAAGAGGCGAAAGTGGTGATGAACACTGTCGGCAATATTTTCTCCGGTCAGGTGGTGGGGGAAACAGCCAAGACGCTCTCCGAGCGGTTCGGTAAGGTGTTGCAGAAACGGCAGTCCATCTCCATCAACCGGCAGGATGTTTCCACCTCCATCAACACGCAGATGGACGCGCTCATTCCACCGAGTAAGATTTCCGGGCTTACGCAGGGAATGTTTGTCGGTTCTGTATCCGACAACTTCAACGAGCGTATCGAGCAGAAGATTTTTCATTGCGAGATTGTGGTGGATGCCGAAAAGGTGAAACGGGAAGAAAGTGCCTACAAGAAAATTCCCGTCATTACAAACTTCACGGACGAGGACGGCAACGACCGCATGAAGGAAACGGTGCAGGCGAACTACCGGCGCATCAAGGAAGAGGTGAAGCAGATTGTGCAGGAGGAACTGGAGCGTATCAAAAACGATCCGGTGCTGTGTAAACTGCTACCAGATAATGAGACTGTCTAACAAGTCCCCAAAATTGAAAATTATCCCTATCGAAGTTTGAAGTGACCCCCAAAAGTTGGATACAATTTTTTTGGGGGGCACTTCAGTTCTGACGGGTAAAATCGTAAAATTCGGACTTGTTAGACAAATACTTACGCGGTTTCAACCTCAGGTACTGAATCTATCGAATTGACAAATTTAACCAATTGCGGATCTGAATCTTTTTGTATGAGGTTTCGGAGACTCTTTTTCAATTCATAAGCATCATCCCCTGCTGTATTTATTAAATCCATATAAAAATCTTTGTTTTGCAGAATCAATGAACGGCATGCCCCATCGGAAATTACAGGTTTCACTATTTTATCAATAACGTCTCCAGCTTGACTTTTCAAATTACCATGCGATCTAAGCCATGTTTCGAAAAATTGAAACTTTATTGCATTGATAGTCTTTTTACCGATGCAGAAATCATTTCTTATATCGGTAACTGTCGATTTAATTTTTCGTTTATCCAATCTTTCAACTATATTCTTGAAACAATTAGGGAAAGGATTCAAACTTTGAGTTCCAGAAGCAATATCCATCAGAATCTTTTTGCCAAATTCAGTCAAGTTATCTGGCAAGGATTTGATTTTAGCCAGTAAATGTTTTATTGCGACAAACCAATAATATGATGTATGTGCTGTTCTTTGGGCGTATAATGTATCAACACTTATTTCAGACAACGCTTCGAACGCTATTTTATTGATATGATCGGTCAGGACATTGCTTATTTTAGTGGTCAAATCGTAAAAAGATGCGTCAGGAATTACATCTTTAATATTGTTCTTAGTGATATACTTATCCAAATCGGTATTCCACTCTGCTAAATGCTCGATAAATACCTCATCCGTTACACCTATTCTGTTCTTAATATCTTCAAATTGGGGCAATATGTCTGAGAGCAATAATTTATAGCCAAGTTTATGATTTACCATGTATTGTAGTGTTTCATTTAATAGCGGTATATTCCATCCCACACTATTTACTAATAAGTCTCCATGATCCACATAATAGTCCATGAGTTCTGCAACATATTTTATATCTCCACCCTCTATTAAGGAAACGGAATGACCATGTGCCAATTGCATGGCGACTAAATCGTAATATCCAGACTCTTTAATGTTTCGGCCATCAGTTTCTAATTCAGAATGCAACTGATTTATGTAGGTTGAATCTAACGTTACAGGTAAAGGTCTTTCTTCGTCAGATGCCAATAAACGATAGGTTGTAAATATAGCCCCTATATTATCTTTATTTACATTCTGTTCATCAATGCAATTCGTGATCGCTTGCAAAAGCGTTGGAAACGTATAGGTAGAATTATCTTTTAACGTTTTTACAATATCTGCATGGTCGAAATTATCGGGTAGTAAGTTTGCCAAATAATTATCGAGCGCCTCCGAATTTGTTGCTACTTGATAATATTTATATGCTTTAGTTGTCGCGTTATCCCGATAGGCAGCATCTGTTGCATTTGCAGCTTGAATATAATCGATAAATGTATTTGGCTTGACTGTTTTTGCTTCAATCAATGACGTAAAATCGCACGCCAACTTATTTTGCGCAATAAACCTGTCTATTGCATCTAACGTTTTGAAATAGTCGCCGCCATTGAAGTCATTGAACCGAACTATCTTCTTATATAATTGAGCAATCACATGGTTTTGGCTTTCCGTGTCTAAATGCAACAGCAGTTCTTGGTATTCGACAGGGAACACCTGCTTCTCTATGGATTCTTTTAATTTCAATTGTGCTATTCTTTGCCATACACGCAGAATAACATCGCTCTTTCGAGTTAATTTATGCAAACAATGTATAATCTTATCGATAAGCGCATTGTCCATACATTGTATAACTTCTTCTAATACAGTGTCAAATTGTTTATTAGTCTCTGCATATTGATTTATGTCGTGGTCTTCTTCTCCGTTGATGCAGCCTTCAATATATTTTTTCAATGGAATTTGTCGAGCATCTTCAACATCGACACCATATACCAAAGCTGCAATTTCGCGTTGTGTTTGCAGATCATTGTTAATTATTGTTTGAATGCCATTCAGATAGTCGCCGGACAATATTTGTTCTACTGGATTTGCCAGAATATCCGTCTTCTTCAAACAGAACAATGCTATGTTTATCATCAAAATTTCGTTACACCACTCTTGTTTAAGAGCGACCATCTCATTGATATATGATATAATTTCCCTAACATTGGCATTAGGATTTACCAATCTGAATATCCGATTTATAGTTTCTTTCGCTTCATTTTCTGTTTCTCCAAATGCTTCAACAAACAGTTTGTTGAATATACTTCGATAGTCGGTAATAACAGGAGGAGCAACACGATAAACAATAGGGAAAGTTTTATTGATAAAATACTTGGTCAGTTGTTTCGTTTGTTCGTCGGTCTCATCTCCGAATGCACAAGCTAAATGTGTTTCATCGAAAGGAATAACAGCCCAAACATTTTCAAAACCGCTATCGGCGAAGAACGTATGGATAGAAGACCATAATTCTTTTACTTTTTCAGCGGGGAGACGATCCATGTTGTCAAAAACAAGGACTAATTTACGTTGTCCTTTTTCCTTGATAAAATCAGAAATGTCTTGCATCCATGTTTTGAACTCGTAAACCGTTGGTTCGTCTTCGCTCAAAGTCTCATAGCAAACGTCCTTTTCGACTTTATCTTGATAAATAGCTAACATATAACTCCATCCATATTTATGATCTTTGCTATATGCCCATTTCCAAACGCACAATGCAATAAGAACTGGCAGTGCAGCTATGATAATAGACAATAAAGAAAACCACCATGTTGTGGGTGTAGGTTTTACTGCATACGCAATAAATGTAAATATCGGAGTTAAAACTGCAACCAAAAATGCCGCAACCATACCATTACTGATAAGGGGATATTTTTCGGTTACGGTCTCCGTTTTACGGGCTAATAAATATTTCAGCTTTTCAGACCATGATACGGTTTTCGTACCTCCACCTTTGACTTTTATTGTTGCATTTCCAGATAGGATACCATCATCAATAAGTTTGCTTGTAAGCAATTCCAATATAGAGCGGCGTTGCAAGTCCTCTTGATGTCCCCATGCGTCATACTCAAAAAAGTAATAGTCGTCTGATAATTCACGTTCCAACATTTTAACCACGTTGGATTTTCCAGATCCCCAAATACCTTCGATGCCGATAATTCGAGGTAAAGTACATTCCTCATCCAATGAATCATTCTGACAAAAATGGCGAGCAATAGTTTTTGCCAACCTTTCTTGCGAACCTCCATCGAATTTGTCAATACCACACGGTTTATTTTGGATAAACCGCGGATATTGCTGTTTGGATTGTAGTTTTGTTTCCATATACGTAATTTATTGATTATACGAACTCCAAATAATTCTCCCGATTTACCACATGAAACTCGGCATAGGGATAGGCTTCTTGGAAGGCTTTCGGTGCGGCCGGCATTTTATTTCCCCACTTGAACTCCAAGGCGGTAAGACTGTCGGCACTCTCCTCAATCAGGTCGATTTCCTGTTTGTCGTAGGTGCGCCAGAAATAGAACTCCCTGTGCAGTCCCTCATTGAAGTTCGCTTTGCGCCGCTCTCCGATGATGTAGTTCTCCCACAGCGCACCGACATCCTGCCGAATGGCCAGCGGTGAGAAAGCCCCGATAATGGCATTGCGAATGCCGTTGTCGTAGAAGTACCACTTGCCAGCTTTTGTAACCTCCTTGCGTAGGTTACGCGAATAAGCCCCCAGACGATAGATAACGAAGACCTTTTCCAATAGGTCGAGGTATTTTTCAACGGTCGTCTTGCTCATGCCGAGTTGTTTACCTAACTCTTCGTAAGAAACTTCGCTGCCCAACTGAAAAGCTATCAATCGCAGTAGATCGCGCATCTTGCTCGAATTTTTTAAGCCGTCAATTGCTAAGATATCTTTAAGCAGGTATGCACCGACAATATCACGTAGGTAGTCTGTTTTACGTTCATAGTTCTCCATCATTACTACTTCGGGATAGGAACCGTAAATCAAGCGCGCTTCGAGGTTCTGGCGGGTTTCAAGTGCCGTTTCCGTCTGTGCGATTTCCCGTTGCGAGAATGGTGTAAGGAGAAATTGCGTACTGCGGCCGACCAACGGTTCACCAGTCTTATTCAGCAAATCGAATGACGAAGAACCACTTGCCAAGACACTTATTCCCGGTATTTCATCAACTATCAACTTCAGAATACTACCGATTTGTGGTATGTTCTGTGCCTCATCAATAGCCAGCAAATCAATACCATCCAATAAATGCCGATAATTGGCTATTGAGCGATTCTCCAATAGTGCTAATGTGTCGTAGTCTTCGCCGTTGAGCATCATCGTCCTACCTGAATAGTTGTCCACAATTTTACGCATCATTACCGTTTTACCAACACGGCGAGCACCAAAAATCAGTACTGCTTTATTGGGCGCGATTCGTGCTGTAATCTTCTCTTGAAGTATTCTATTTACTGTTTCCATACCTTATAAAATATAATGCAAAGATAATCATATTTTTTTAATTGGCGAATTTTACAAAAAAAACGGGCTATTAAATGGCGATTTTTACAACCACAATCTTATGGAAGTTGTTTCATTGTTTTTAGTAATGATATATGTTCATACTATGATGACTCAATAATTTACCAGACATACGTTTCTGAAATTTGTCCTTATAGGAATGAAAAACTCACATATATTGTGCTAATTAATATATAATTAAATGAAAATAAAAAGACAGGATACGAGTATTCCTGTCTTCTCATATGTAATGGATATTTTTTTATTTTCTCATCCGCTCCAACTCCTCATCACGCAACATTCTCTCGTTCAGTTTTTCCTGCATCCTGTCAATGAAATAGGTGCGGCTTTCGTTCTTCCGGCGTTTGATATCAGTGTAGAAGCGGTAGCAGTCTTTAGAATCAACCCCGAATATCTTATAGAGAAGTGGGGCGAGCTGTTTGAGCGGCATATTGCCGTTGTTGATGCAGCCCATCACGTCTATGCCGTAGATAAGTTCCACGAGGTCGATGGCATTGCCCGTCCATTGAAGAAGGCTGGCGGTGGTTTCTGTTGCGTTGTTGGCGGATATTAGTGGTGGCACTTGGGGCGTGGCAAGGAATTTCTGCATCTTTCTTACGAAAGACAGAGCCTTGCTGACGTAGGCGGCAATCTCTCTTTTTTCTTCTGACAGATTACGTACGGGATGGTGCTGCAACTCGATTTCGATGTAGGCAAGCGCGATGACGGTAAGGTTCATGTCCATGCCGCCGTTGCACAGTTCGATCACTTGGGTGGCGAAAGCCGTGTATGCCGTTTCCATATTGCAGTCGCCGGCTTCGTTTATCAGGCGGAAAAAGTCGGTTTCCGCCAGCAAGAAATAATTCATGGTTCTGTCAATTTTGAAAATTACACTTTGTTTTCTGCGTGCGCACATGAATATAATTGGCAAAAAACGCGGCAGAAAATAAAAAATCCAACACTCAATTTTACAAAGTGCTGGATTTCAGAGGTATAAAATTCAGTATTTTTTCACAAGGACAAATTATCTCCGACTTAAATTGTTTGTAATCGGAACATTTATTCTATTCCTGAAAATAGAAATGTATGCTTGCCGCACATTTTGGCTATCTTGCTTTTTTATCAAGGATATAGATAATGCGACATACACCGTTGGGATAGCTTTTCAAAGAGGAAAGCGTCCAGTGTTGCTCTGGCAGAGCCGACTTAAAAAAATGTCGTCCGCTTCCGGATATGAAAGGAACGGTGTATAGTATGATTTCATCCACAGCGTGCATCCGCAGCAGTCCGTTTATATAGTCTGCCGTGTCCGGTGTGGCTTCCGCGAGGTAACGGATGTTTGTGCAGTCTTTTCTCCATTCGTGCAGCATTGAAATGGAATAGTCCGGTGTCACACGGTAAAAGGCTTTCTTCCTGATTTCATCAAGACCGCAACGGTCAAGGCACAAATCCTGATGTGCTTTATCATATAACTCTGAAGAAAGACATCCGTCCATCGTCAGTACGGCGAGAATCTGAACTTTACCCATAATCGTTTCCTTTCGTTAGGCAAGGGTAAAAAAGTAGCGTGCAATTCACACTACCTTCAAGCGATGGCTCTGGTAAAGCCTTTACGGAGAGTACGTGAATGCACGCTATGCGTAAGCATAGCATAAGCATCACGCAATCGTCTCCGTAGTTCCAATTTACCAGATTTTCGCTTGAAACGCCTTGCGGTCTTATCCTATATGTTGGCGGCGAAAAGCTCCTGCCAATCGCCGTTTTTCTCAAATGTTATGCAAAGATAGCCAAATTCAGTGAATTACGGGCTATGATTGCTTGAATTTATATTTAAGTCCATACTCTTCAAGTTTGCTGTATAGTGTTGTCCTGCCTATGCCGAGCAGTTCTGCGGCGACACTCCGGTTGCCGTTTGCCTGTTTCAACGCACGCAATATCCGCTCCTTATCCTCCGCGTCATTGCGCAAGGCGAAGCTGACAGTAGAGGTCGGTTTCGTCACGGCAAGTTCCAGATGCTCTTTCATGACAACACCTTCCTGCGCCTGCAATACAGCACCCATAACTTTCTGCCGAAGTTCCCGCACGTTGCCCGGCCATGCGTGTGTCAGCAACGCTTTACGTGCTTCGGAACTGAACCCGCTCACGCTACACTCCAGCTCTCTGTTTGCCATATCACGGAAGAACTCTGCCAGCGGCATAATGTCTTCTTGACAGTCACGCAACGGAGGAACGGTTATCCCGAAGTCGTGCAGGCGGTACAGAAGATCCTGCCGAAAACGCTTTTCATTCACCGATACCTCCAAATCTTCATTGGTAGCAGCGATGATGCGGACATTGAAATTCCGGTCTGCCTTGTCTCCGACCGGGCGATACCGCCTCTCCTGTATGGCACGGAGCAACATCTGTTGGGTTTCCAACGCGAGGTTTCCTACCTCGTCCAGAAACAACGTGCCGCCTTCCGCCTCATGGAAATATCCTTTCTTGGCATTGTCCGCACCTGTAAATGCACCTTTGACGTGTCCGAAGAAAGCCGACGGTGCAAGCTCTTTGGAGAGTGAACCGCAGTCCACCGCCACAAATGGCTTGCCTGCACGTTTGCTCTTGTCATGCAACAGGTGGGCAATATGCTCCTTGCCCGTGCCGTTCTCACCAAATATCATCACGCTCATATCGGTGGCGGCTACCAGCCTTATGCGGTGCATGATTTTCTGAAAGGCGGAACCTTCACGGGCGAATATAGGCATACGGCGTTGTCCTGCCTGACGTTCTTTCAGTATGGAACGGATCAGGGGGACAAGTTTATCCTCCACAAGCTGTTTGGGAATATAGTCTATCGAGCCGAGTTTCATGCTTTCCACGGCGGTATTAACTTCGGCGTAGTCGGTCATAATGATGAAGGGCTGCATCTTTCCCTCCTTTCGCATCCAGCACAAAAGGTCTATGCCACTGCCGTCAGGCAGACGCAGGTCGGCAACCACGATATCATTATCTGTTGCCTGTTGCAGATGTTTCTTCGCGGTTGAGAGGTGGTAAGCCTTCATATTGCGGTAGCCCTCCCGTGACAGCATATTGCAGACATATTCGCAATACACGATGTTGTCTTCCACCACAATTATTTTTGTCTTATTCATCTTCGTATTTTCTCCTTTCCTCTTCTGCCAACCGTATTATTTCCACTCCCTTATCCAGCACGGCAGTCACGGCATGGCTTAACGCTTCACCATCCGGGAGAGCATCGCCACGAAGCAATCCGTAAAGTACATTCAGCGGTTGGTCGGCACGGAGCACCTCCCACGAACTGCGCAGGTGGTGGATCAGGGAATCCAGCTTTTGCAGGTCTTTTTCTTTTGCTGCATCCCGTACCGCCTGCATTTCCTTTTCTGTTTCAGTTATCAACTTTTCCAGCATGACGGCTTCATTGCCATAGGACAATAAGGCGGAAAAGTCCGGTTTCCCGTCCGGTGTCGCTTTTATGGCACACCTGTCGGAAACCTCCATCAGTTCCGATATGGAGAACGGTTTGAACAGGCATCCGGCAAAGCCTTTTGCCAATAGTTCCCCTTTGTTACAACTGCCCGAAGCGGTTGCCACAACCACCGGGATTGTTGGTGAATTGCCCACGTTGGACGAACGCAACAGTTCCAGCAATTCGAAACCGTTTATATCGGGCATATTCAAGTCTGTCAGCAACAGGCTGTATTCTTTCTGGCGTATCATTTCCATCAGTGCCGCAGCATCGGTGCAAGTGTCGCAGTGTATTCCTTCTTGGGAATACATCTCTTTCAGCATCAGAAGTAATACCTCATCATTGTCAATGGCGACAACATCATGGAATTTATTGTTATGATAAACAGGTGTATTGCTTGTATATCCAAGCTGTTCTTCAGCTTCCTGCATAGAAATTTCAACTGTGAAACGACTGCCTTTCCCTTTCTTGCTGTCTAAACGGATTGTTCCGCCAAGCATCGACACAATATTACGCATTATGGCAAGCCCAAGCCCGAAACCCTCCTTTGCGGCGGCATTTGATAGACGTTCAAACGCACCGAACGCTTGTTTCTGTTCCTCTTCTGTCATGCCTGTACCTGTATCTTCAACGACCAGTGTCAGAACTCCATTATCATATTCAGTAATCAAAGAAACACCGCCTTCTTCTGTGAACTTGACAGCGTTTGACAGCAGGTTATTCCCGATTTGTATTATTCGCTCTTTGTCGGTCAATACAATGGCATCGTGTCCAGTCTTCACGGACAAGGACAGCCCTTTGTTCACGGCAACAGGCATGAACTCCGTTTCAAGTGTGTGCGTGATTGCTGAAATCCGGCAGGGTGACAGACGGGGCTGTTCCTTGCCGTTGTCCAGGCGGAAGAAGTCAAGCAAAGTGTTAAGCATATCCCGCATACGGTCGGAGGATTGCAGTATGTTTTGGATATACTGCCCGGACTTATCCTCACACTGTTCTTTCCGTATCAGTCCGGCATAGCCTGTTATTGCTGTCAGCGGTGTGCGCAGTTCATGGGTGATAGTATGTACCGCCTTCTTCCTTGACGTTATCAGTGCCTCGTTCCGTTGTACGGATTGTTCCAGTTGCCTTATCAAATCAGTTGTCTTGTGCTTGTATTGTTTAATGCTTTTTGCATCACGATGTATGATGATGTAGGAAATTAACAACAATAGAAGAACGAATCCCATTAAACCGCCTACTTGCATAAATGACTTTTCACGCATGGCAACTATTTCGTTTTCCCGGCTTTGCAGTTCGGTTTGTACCTTTTCTTCTATTTGGCAAATCAATTCTTGCAGTTGTCTGTTAAGTTCTGCATTACGAGCTGCAAGGCTGTCGGCTTGTTCCGACAATTGGCGATCCTGCACTTTCTGTTCGCTGATTACGTTTCTATTGACCGAATGAAGGATAGTGGTTGATACTGCTGGAGTTACTTCCTTTTTTTTGCCGAATATGCCTAAGAAACCTTTTCGTTTTGGCTTTTTGGACTGTTCCTGCACACTTTTCTGTACAATAACCGGAATTTGATTGGCTATCTTCTTGTTAATAGATTGTTGTTCATCCATTAACCGGACTATCTGGAACATCTGTCGTTCCTTATCCTCTAAAAGACTGCGCACACTATCGATGCGCTCTGCTGGATAGGTGGCCTTGAAACGGCAGAGCATACTGTCCATTGCCATACGCCGTGCATGGTAATGCTCGATATCTTTATCGTTCCATTCCAGTATTGTTTCACCCAATAGAGAAAATTTTATCATTTGAATATTGATATTGTTTATTTCTTTTCGGAGCTCGTCTATTTTTTTATTGCCAAGTTCTAATGCTTCTATCTCCTGCCATTCATAGAGGCTATTATATGCCATACATCCGATAAGAATGGAGATAAGTATATATCCCAACCGTATTGCCTTATAGAAATTTCCTGACCGCTCCATTATTTTAATGACATTGATTTTTGGAACATGAATAAAAGTTTATCTTTTTCGTTCATGCGGATATTATCAGAATAACCGTCTTTTGTTATTTGATACCCACATGGCTTAACCATAAAAATGCCTAAGCCCTTAGTGTACGAACTTACTTCTGAGGCATAGTCTTTACTTGTATTTAATGGAACTTTCCCTTTAATATGACACCACTCATTATTACAACTGATGTCTTCAATCTCAGACATCAGTTTTTGCAAATCTGTAATAGCTTTGGAACTCGCTACTTGGGGTATCTGCAACTCAAAACAGAGCATCGGTTCGAGAATGTCCACACCTGACTGTTGCAAAGCCAGCCTGAAGACATAAGGGGTCAGCTGTCTGAAATCAGCAGGTGTACTTACCGGGCTATAATACTCGGCTTGAGTAAAAGTTACTTTCAGATCTGTCACTTCCCATCCATGTAAACCAGATTGGCAAGACATACGAATCCCTTCAAAAACGGCATTTTGAAAAGAATGGTTCAGATAACCATAGGAGATGTCACTTTCGATTTGCAACCCTGCCCCTAACGGTAAGGGTTCAAGAGTCAGCCCTATTGTGGCCCAGTAAGGGTTGGGTGGTACTTCGATCTGAATAATCTTATTGACCTTTTTTATAGGTCGTTCTTTGTAGATAGTCTTGATCTCATCAAAATGGACCTTTACGGAAAATCGTTCTTCCAGCAATGTCTGTATGATTTCCTTTTGGGTCAAACCATATAACGAGATTTCCAATTCATCACTATATGAGTTTATGGAAAAGGACAAAGACGGGTCTTCAATCCACAATGTATTCAGAGCGGATATCACCTTGCTTCTCTCTTCGGGCTTATTTGGCCGGACGGAGGATTTGAGAGCGGGATGCTGATGAGATAATCCTTGAATCAAACAAGGTTTAGCACCTAAATAATCTCCGATTCGAAAATCTTCTATATCTTCTACAATCGCGATATCATTGGCACCCACTTCATCAACATTTATCTCTCTGCCCTGATAAATAGTCTTTAGATTTTTAATCTTGATGAATTTTTCCGAATCGTTGATTCTTACAACGTCTCGAAGTCTCAGACTTCCGTCAATTATTTTAAGAAAACTTCTTTTATGCCCTTTGGGGTCATGCTCTATCTTATAGAGATAAGCTGAAAGTCTGTTTGAGACTGATGCCGGAGGAAGTATAAAAGAAGAAATGGCGTCCAACAACTCATTGATACCGATATTGAACATTGCTGATCCATGTAGCACCGGATAGACTTTGGCTTTTGCCACAAGAGCGATTATCGTATTCCAATAATCAGCCGGTGAAATTTCGCTATCCGCCAAATATCGTTCTAATATATCGTCGTCATGGTTGCATACAAATTCTTTGTATTCTTCCTTTATATATGTTTGGGAGCAAACCGGATAAACCGATCCATCGACAACAGTTTGCATAAACAGGACATCTTGCGACAGATTTGTTTTTATATCCATATACAAACGCTCCAAATTCACACCGGCACGGTCAATCTTATTGATAAATATAATTGTCGGGATTTGCAGCTTTTGTAAAGTACTGAACAGCAACTTTGTCTGCGCTTGTATGCCTTCCTTTGCGGATAAGATGAGGACTGCTCCATCAAGCATTTTGAATGTCCGCTCCACTTCCGCAATAAAATCCATGTGTCCCGGAGTGTCAATGATATTGCATTTCACTCCATTCCAGATAATAGATGTCGTAGAAGCCCGGACAGTAATTCCTCTACGTTTCTCTATATCCATAGAGTCCGTTATGGTGTCACCATTATCCACACGGCCGCACTTTTCCGTTGCTCCACTGGCAAACAGCAGATTCTCGGTTACGGAAGTTTTTCCTGCATCAATGTGAGCAAGAATTCCTAAATTTATAATATTCATTTGGATTAAGCAATAATATACTACAGTAGATGCATTGTCGAAACGCACCTTTTAATACCTCCTCGTAGCATATGAGAACTACAGGATTACTAACTCGTATTAATATGTATATTATTACTGCCGCATAACGATTACAAAATTACACAAAAAAATATATCTAACAAAAGTGGGAGGATTTTTTAACTTTTTACCATAGACATTTTATTAGGGAAGCGTAGGTTCAACTGGCAAGTACAAATAAGTAGAAATGTTTGAACAACACCGTTTTAGGAAGTTGAAAAATCAAGTTTCTCTCTCGGTATAGCGTTTATTTTGGCCAATATCTTCTTTAGTTTAGCATTTGTGTATTTCCCATTCGTGTTCTATTTAGCTCCTTATTATGAGTATGTAGCAAGTTACTTATCAAATTCAGCCTCTTTGAGGGTCAAATATGGTTTTGCAAATGGTGACTGACAAGACATAAACAAGGTCAGCAGGAATTTTTTACATAAATGGACATGAATGTATATAACCTAAAATAAGAATAAATTTTAATAAGGGCTGCCCAAAAAGAAAAAAATGCAGTTGCCATCCTATAGATACTTGCAGAAAGGATAAAATTTACTTTTAGACCTTTTGGGATAGCCCTTATTAATACTTCAGATAAAATTCCTTAGGTTATATTTTCAATCCTTTGGACCGGGTTTCCTCCTTGGCATACAGTCCCGGACGCCCGATTATGACATGGTTGGCAACGATACTATCCGCCGGACTGCGTATCTGCGGCGGTGCATTTTCGGGATATTGCGCCTGCCTGTTCCTCACATCTTCCGCTTCCGGCTTGAGCTGTTGCCCTTCATTCTCCTTTTCTGCGACTTCGGGCGTGGGTGGCGCAAGCTCCAGCTGAATTTTTCGGTCAAGGGCGGCAAGTTCGGACTTCAACTGCTTCAGCTCGTCCTCCTTCTTCCACACCTTACCCGCTATCTCCTGTAACTGCGGTATCTCCATCTCCAGCACCTCGTTCTTCGCCTTGTACTGGTCGATGATGGAGGGTATCCTCTCCATCGCGTTGAGGAAGTTGCGGGCGGCGGCCAACGGGTCAGCCATCGCCAGATGCCCGTTGTTGTAGGTGTACTTGTAGTTCCCCTCGACCACGAAGCGGTTGTCGGTGAACTCCAATCCCTCTTTGAGTATCCTTTCGCTCACCACCTTTATCGGAAAACCGTAAAGTTCACCGACCTGCGTGTACAACCCTCCGGTCGTGGCATTCTTGGCTATCTCCTGCAAACGCTTTCCGATGACCTTCTCATCGGCGGAATCCACTCCGTCCACCTTTATTATATTAAGGCGGTTGCCCTCCTTGTCGGTCTGCACCACCGACAGGAAGCGGTTCCAGTCCTCCGTCATGGCATCTATGAAAGCCGTGTTGTTGCGCAACTCGCCGGTCTTTGACTCCAGCTTGAACTCCGAATCACGCTTGCCCTTGTTGAACGACTTGCGTTCCCCTTCGAGCGATGCGATCCGCTTTTCCAGTTTCGCCTTGTCCAACAGGTCGGTATTGCCGGAGAGCAACGCCATGTATTCCGAGAAATTCATGCCCGATTTTTCGTCCATTGCCCCCTCGTCGATGGTACGCGCACCCATCGCACCGCTTTTGAGCTGGCTTATGAAAGTCTGCTTGCAGTGCAGGAGGTTGAACTTGTAGCTGTCCAGTGACTTCTCCACCGCGTAGATGATTACATCCACGTTGTTCCCGGCGAAATGTTTGGCAATCTCATTACCTGCCCTAACTCCGCGTCCGTCACGCTGTTGCAAGTCGGACGGTCGCCACGGCGTATCGAGATGATGGATAGCCACACACCGTTTCTGGGCGTTCACACCCGTTCCGAGCATAGAGGTAGAGCCGAACAGCACACGCACCGTCCCGGCGTTCATGGCGTCTATCACCGCCTTCCGCGCCTTGTCGGTCTTGCACTCCTGAATGAAGCGCACCTCGCTTGGCGGTATACCGTAGTCCTCCGTCAGTTTGCGCTTGATTTCCGAATAGACGTTCCACCCGTCGCCCGGCTGGTATGTCCCCAAATCAGAGAAAACGAACTGCGTGCCTTTCTGGGCGTCGTATTTTTGATAATACTCCGCGATCATCTTGGCACAGTGACTCGCTTTGTTGTCGGGATGATCTTCGTAATTCGGGTCTATCATGCGCATGTCGAGTGCCATTTTCCGGGCATAGTCCGTGGCGATGAGCATCTTCGCCTTTTCTTCCGTTTCCGAAAGCGGCAGCCTGCCCAACAAGGTGGCATCGCCCGTCTTGGCGAACTGCATCAGTTTCTGTATGAAGTCCTCCTGTTCCGGCGTGGGCGGTATATGGTGCAGTATCTCGTTCTTGGCAGGACGGTCAACGCCCACATCCTCCGCCGTGCGGTAGTCCGTGATTTCATTATAGAAGGCGGCAAGCTCCGGCACTTTGATGAAGTAGCGGAAACGCTCCTTCTGGACCACATTGTTCGTCACGTTAAATTCAAAATCCGTCGTCTTCTTGGCAAATATCGCCGCCCAAGCGTCGAAACACCTTATGTCCTGCCGTTCCAGCTCCTTCGGGCGCAGGTACTTGAACAGCAGGTACAATTCAGTCAGTGAGTTGCTGATAGTCGTGCCGGAGAGGAAGGTCGCACCCAAGTCTTTTCCTGTGCGCTCCTGTATGGTGCGTATGGCAAAGAGCATGTTAAGTGCCTTCTGGCTTCCCTCGCTGTTTCCCAATCCCGCCACACGGTCGTGGCGCGTGTTGAAAGTCAGATTCTTGAACTGGTGGCTCTCATCTATGAAGATGTGGTCGATGCCCATCTGCTTGAAATCCACCACGTCGTCCGTGCGTGACTTTATGGCGTGTTCCACCTTCTCCAGCTTCGCTTCAAGGTTGTGCTTGCGCTTCTCCAATCCTTTCAGCATCGCCCGCGACACGTTCTTTCCCTGCTGCCGTAGCACTTCGAGGTTTTCCTCCACCGTGTCAAGCTCTGCTTGCAGGATGCGCTGCTGCAATTCCGGCGACTGCGGTATCTTGCCGAACTGGTCGTGCGACATGATGACGCAATCGTAGTCGTTGTTCTTTATATTATTGAAGAAGCGCACACGGTTGGCGGTCGAAAAGTCCTTCTCCGAAGCGTACAGAATACGTGCGTTGGGATATGCCGCCTGATAGGTGGCTGCAATCTCCGCAACGTTGGCTTTCAGCCCGATAATCATCGGCTTGTGTGCCAAATTCAGACGCTTCATCTCATGCGCGGCGATGCACATTATCAGCGTCTTACCGGTTCCCACCTCGTGGTCGCAAATTCCGCCGCCGTTCTGTTTCAACATCCAGACGCAATCCATCTGTGAGGGATAGACGCTCTTGATACCCCGGCTTGCCAGCCCTTTCAGGTTGAGGTCGGGAAAGGTCTGATGGGAGCCGTCGTAGCGCGGGCGCACGAAACAGTTGAACTTGCGGTTATACATCGTCACAAGCCGCTCCTTGAACTGCGGCGACTGCTCTTCGAGCCATTCGGAGAAGCCGTTTCGTATCTCGTCAATCTTGGCGTTGGCGAGTTGTATTCCCTCGCTGTCGCGCATCTTGATGTCGTTGCCATGCTCGTCCTTGCCGATGGACTTCATCATGTCAGGGCAGGTGTTGTGCAGGGCGTGTTTTAGGAGGTGCATACCGTCATAGTTCCGGTAATACCCCTTCACCAGAAACTCGTCCGTGATTTTCATGGTGCGGTAGCCGCACACCACCGAAAACTCGTCCATGCTTGCGGAATAGGCGATTTTCACCTCCGTGTCGAACAGCCGGCTCATGTAGGCGGCATAGACACCCGTCGGAATCCAGCGTTCCCCGAAATTGAAGTCCAGATCCTCGAAGGCGATGCGCTGCGGCTCGGCATCTTTCAGAGCCTCCAACGCCTGCTTCACCTCCGGCATACGCTCATTTTCGGGATTGTCACCCATCCATGCCTCTATGCGTTCCGCTTTCTCTATGACATTTCCGGCGATGAAACGGTCTTTGATTTCGTAACCGGTCACGAGCGGATTGTAGTAGATGCGCCCTTGCAGGGCAGTGAGCAAATCCTCCGCCGTGCTGTCGGTTATCTCCCGCATATAGTCGAGATTGACCGTACCATATTTGTTGAGCGACGCAGACAGGGCTTCTTCGGGAGAGCCTACGTTGGCATGGCTCTCCACCGCGAAGGAAACAGGATGCTCGAAGATGTCCGCCTTGACGAACTTTCCGTTTTCCATCCGTTCCAGCGAAAGGATGTCGCGCCCGCCCGCATCCATCATCACTAACTTCACGTTCTGCTTGGCGTTGAGGTTGCCGTAGCGCATGACAAACTCATCGTAACAGGTATTCAGATGCTCTCGCCACGGAACATTTGCCTCGCGCCGGAGCGATTCATAACGGTACAGACGCTCGTAGGCGTCACGCAGCGACACATACAACAACGCCTTTTCCTTCTGGTATCCTTTCAGGTCGAGCGGCTGGAATGTCGCCCCGTATGGCGTGATGTCTTTCAGGTAGCCGATGTTATGACGCCCCCGGTCAGCCACCAGCGACCCTTCGCGCAGGTGCATCTCCGGCGTGCGGTGGTAGGCACGCGGAGAAAGGTCCACGACTTCCTCCTTCGGCTTTTCCGCTTCGATGTCGGGGAAAAGGAAAGTCCCCACCGCTTCCGATGGGGTATCTGTAACGGCAGGTGCGGCGACTGCCTCCGGCTGTGTTTCCTCCTGTCGTGGCTGCTCACGGGAAGTTTCCGGCACGGCTTTCACTTCCGTCTTTTCCGCCACTTGTTTCTCGTTATGCTGCCTTGCCAGTTCCCGAAGTTCTTTCCTACGCTCCGGCGTCAAACCCATCATCATTTCATAGAAACCGTTGATGGGAGGATTGGTATCCCAGTCCAGTGTGGCATAGATGTCGTCCGGGTCGGCAGGCTTGGCGGTGTTCTCCGCTTTCACCTCCTTATTCTCCATTGCGGGTTTTGCAGTTGGAGCTGTCGGTGTAACCGTGACTTTCGGTTTGGGCGGAGTGGACTTTGCCGTAACTGCCTTTTTCACCGTCTTTTTCTTTTTGGAGGTTTTCGGTTGGCTGACCTCTTCCGTCATCCCCCAGAGGTCAAGCAGGGTGAGCTGCACGCCTGCGGAATATTGCGGGCGCGGTTCTATCTCCGGCTTTTCATCTGCGGGTTGCGGCTTTTCTGTCGGAGTTTCCACCGTCTGCGCCGAGGATACTGTTTCCAATTTTATGGCAGGACGCTCTACTTTATTTTGAACGGCAACTTTTTCTTCCGTTCCTGCCTGCCGGATTGAACCCGAATACAAGCGCATGGCAAGCCTGTAATGGAAATCCTCGTCGAGCATACGGCGCAAATCCCCGGCGATGCCTGCTGCCTTGCCCTCGTGCAGATAAACCATAGCGGGCTTCCCGTAGGGGTCTGTGTCAAGTTTCGCCATCGTATGCACGATGCGTTCCGGGTGGTGGATGAAATAGGCGTTGTCGGTCAGGGCGGTTTTCGTGTCCGTCTGTATCACGGTCATCAGCCGCTCGTCCTGCGACATTTCCTTCTTGCTGAGGTTCTTTTGCAGGACAATCAGGTCACTGCCCACCTCCGTGCCCGCGTTGTCCGTGAACAGGTTGTTGGGCAGGCGTATCGCGGATACCAGATTGGCCTGACTGAACAGCTCGTTACGCACGGAGGTCTTGGTGCTATTCAATACCCCTTGCGAGGTGATGAACGCCACGATACCGCCGTCACGCACGGCATCCAGTCCTTTGAGAAAGAAATAGTTGTGGATGGTTTTCTGGGCGGAGCGTCTGCCGAAAGAGTCGCTCCGCTGAAACTCCGCGTCGAACACGGCAATGTCACCGAACGGAATGTTGGACACCGCCAAGTCGAAATAATTGTTGAACGGTCTTTCGATTTTCTCAAAACCGCAGGTGCGCATTTTCTGGTCGGGATAGAGATGCCTCAAGATTGTACCCGTGAGCAGATCCTTCTCGAAAGCCATCACATCCGCATTGGGGCTGTGCCGCAGCATGGAATCCACGAACACGCCGACACCTGCCGACGGTTCGAGCATACGGGCGGGGCGGACGCTGTAATCTGCCAGCACGTCCGCGATGGTGTCGGTTATCTCTTTGGGGGTGTAGAAAGCGGTCAGCACGGACGCTTTCAGCGAATCCACAAACCGCTTGTACTCTGTTTCGTCCTTGCTGTTCTCACGGATAAGCCTGTGCAGCTCCACCGTCGGGGCGAACAGTTCGAGGTCGGATTTCGCCCACCGGACGGCATCCGTCAGTTCCTTTGCAGGGTTGAGGATACATTTCAGACCGCCGAAACCGCAGTACCTTTGAAGTATGGCACGCTCTTCGGTTGTCGCTGTCCTATTTTCCCTGTCAAGGATGAATGCCGTCCGTATCGCCTCGATGTTGTCCCGCAGTTTCTGTTTGCGGTTAAACGCCATATTCGTCTAAGTAAAGGACGGTTGCTCCCGTCAGCTCCGTGTAGAGCAGGTCGTAATCGGAAGACAGGGCGAAATTGTCATCCGAGAGGTCATAGACGGAGAACACGTTGCCGACAAGCGGCAGCAGTTTCAGGACAAAGGCTTCACGCTTCTCTTCCGGCACTTCATCGGCAAACTCGTTTTCCACGACTTCGCGGAGGATGGCGTAACGGGAATAATGCAGCCCGCGCAGCAGCGTGTCCATCGCCAGTTCCTGCGCACCATCGGCGGGATAGCCTTCAAGCCGTGCCCTCTCATACGTTTCGGCGGCACGGTCGGCCCGTTCCCGTATGAAAGCGGTGTCGTCAGCCTGTTCAAACTTGTTCGTGCGGAGATAGTCCAGCAGGTACAGACCGTAATAGGAAAAGTCGGTCTGACCCTCGTTTTTCTTCTTGTTGTTCATTACTTTGGATTTAGCGGATTGATAATTAACGGGATAATCGGTTGGAAAAAGGAAGAAAAAGGCACTCGGTATCCCTCCGAGTGCCACCACTAAATCCAAAGTATGAGTGTAATCCGGTATCGAAGAACAATTCATTACTCTGAACAAGTGGCAAAGTTAATACTATTTCTTCCGTCCTGAAAATTTCTTGTCCTTTTTAGCCTCCGGGAACACAAAAGTCGTGTTATATTCCCCGTCAAAGGCGACAACAGCATCGAAACTCTTGCCCTGTTTGCTCTTGAACCCTTTGAGCAGCTTGGTATGCCCTTCGGTGAGCAGGTCTTTGATTTCATCGTCGGACAGGGTGCGTCCCGCTTTCAGCCGGAACACGGGCAGTCCGCACTCCGTGTTGTCGCAGCGTACCACCTTGCCGTAGAACCGCATCCTGCCCGTGCCACACTTGGGACACGCGCAGCCGGAGTCACGGCTGCCGAAGAGCTTGTCGCACGAGATCAGTTCGGAGGTTATCTCACGTGTGTACGCCTCTATCTCCTTGCGGAAGGTGTCGTCGGACAGTTCCCCGCGCTCGATACGCGCCAGCTCCTTTTCCCATTCGCCCGTCATGGCAACATCGGCGATGCGCATCGTCTTGACGACGGAATTGAGGGCAAGTCCTTTTTCGGTGGGAACAAGCGACTTCTTGCAGCGTTCCATGTAACCGCGCTTGAAAAGCGTTTCGATGATGGAGGCGCGTGTGGCGGGAGTACCGATGCCACAGTCCTTCATCGCCTGCCGCAGTGCGTCGTCCTCAATTTCCTTGCCCGCCGTTTCCATTGCCGAGAGCAGGGTGGCTTCGGTATGCAGCGGCTTGGGTTTGGTCTTTCCTTCGGTAATGGACGAGCCTTTCGGTGTCAGCGTGTCGCCTTCCTGCCAGCCGGGGATGGTAATTTCCTCTTTTTCCTCGCCATAGACGGCACGCCATCCGGTTTGCTTCACGACGCTGCCTTTTACGGTAAACTCCACTCCGGCACATTCCGCCGTGACAGTGGTCACATCCTTGACGCATTTCTCAGAGAATGCCTCGACCATGCGCCCGGCAATCATCTGATAGATGGTATTGTCCTCTTTGGAGAGGAAGAGCGGTTTCTCACCCGTGACGAGCAGGGCATGGTGGTCTGTCACCTTGCCGTCGTCCACGCTGCGGCGTGTCGGGGCGGCTTTTGCCCGCACCTTGTCTTTCCATTCGGGCTGTGTGCCGATGAAAGCGAGCAGTTTGGGAATTTCGGCAAACACGTCTTCGGGGATGTAGCGGCTTCCCGTTCTCGGATAGGTTATCAACTTCTTTTCGTAGAGTTTCTGCGCGATTTCAAGCGTCTGTTCCGCCGTGAAGCCGTGCTTGGCGTTGGCTTCTTTCTGGAGCGTGGTCAGGTCGTAGAGCAAGGGAGTTTCCTCCGTCTTCTCCTTGCGCTCGGCTTTCGTGACAGTGGCGCAACCTGCCGCCTTTACCTTATTATATAGTTCCATCGCCGGTTCTTTCTCTTTCCATTTCTCGGAGGATGAGAATTTCACGACTTCGCCGTCGCAACCGTCCGTTGCGATATGGAGCTGCCAGAATGCTTCGGACGTAAAGCGGCGGTTCTCCCAGTAGCGTTCACATACCATAGCCAACGTTGGTGTCTGCACCCGCCCCACGGAATACGTGCCGTGTCCGGCGGCGATGGATAACGCCTGTGTGCCGTTGATGCCCACGAGCCAGTCGGATTCGCTCCGCGCTTTGGCGGCGAGGTAGAGGTTGTCGTATTTGCTGCCGTCTTCGAGTTTCCGCAGTCCCTCGCGGATAGCTTTGTCGGTGAGAGAGCTGATCCACAGGCGCACGAAAGGAGTGGTGCAACCCGTATAGTGGTAGAGGTAGCGGAAGATAAGCTCTCCCTCGCGTCCGGCATCGGTCGCCACGATGATATGTTCGCTTGTGTCGAACAGTCTTTTGATGACTTTTATCTGCGACACCACGCCGCTGTCGGGCTTGTAACCTTTCTCCGTCCTGACCTGACGGGGGACGAGCGTGAATGTGTCGGGAATAATCGGGAGGTTGTCACGGACAAATCCGCGCACGCCGTAGCCGTCGGGCATGGCAAGCTGAACGAGGTGTCCGAATGCCCATGTCACGGCATAACCGCCTCCCTCGAAATATCCTTCCTCTCTCTTTGTCGCGCCCACGATGCGGGCGATTTCACGTGCCACGGAGGGCTTTTCTGCAATGATTGTCTTCATGTCTTCTTCTTTTTTGTTGATACTTTGGATTTTATTTTGGATTCAGTGGCGGACACGGGATTACATTTTCATGCCCTTGCCCGTTTTCTTCTGCGGCTTCTCCTGCTGCTGTTGCTGGCGGGCGTCCTTCGGGTTGGTCTGACCTTTCTGCAACGGCTCTCTCAGATTCTTTGTAGCCTCGTTGGTCTTGCCATCGTTGTTCACCGCCACCTGCGTGCGGCTCTCGTTGGACGGAGCAACCTGCTGTGCATTGTCAGGGTTCGTGTCGTAGCGGTACGGGCGTCCCTTCTCCGGGTTGAACTTGATATACATCGTGGCATGGAAGCCCTGCTTGTCGGTCACGTTCTCCAGCTTCACGGCTTTACCCGCCACATAGTCGGCTTTCTGCTGGTCGGTGAAGCTCACGCCGCTCCATTTGCTGATGGGGCGGATGCTGCCGTCCTCGTTCGTCCACGTGTTGCGGCGTTGCTCCTTCTTGGTCTGTGCGGCATTTTCCCCGCCCTGCGCCTGACTTTTCGATGTGTCGCCTTTGGTTTCCTGTGTCTGTGCGGTACGGGGCGACTTGCCGGTTCCCGGCACGAACTCCACGCCGCGCTGCTCCACGTTCACTTGCAGGGTGGTGACGAACTTTCTGCCGTCGTTGCGCTCGATGAGCTTGTCGCGTACGGGCAGTCCGGCGCGGAGCATGTCCCGCTCCTGCGTGGTGATTTCCGTCTTGCCGATGCGCTCCGGGATGCGCACCCTGCTTGCCGGAATGTCCGTGATTTCATTCGTCTTGCGGTCGATGCTGATGTAGGAGGGGATGATCTCGCCCGTTTCCCTGTCCACAATGTCCACGACCCTACCGAGATTGCCCGTTTCGCGGAGGTTCTTCCGGTCATTGTCGGAGAATTTGTGTTCCTTGTACTCATCCAGCTTCTGCTCCTTGCGGATGAAGTGCGGCACGAGGCTGATGTTTCCCTCACCGTCCTTCTTGAAGGAGAGGCGGGCGTCCAGCTCGAATGATTCGCCGCCGAAGGTCGGTTTGACCTTTACCAAGTCGGACTTGCCATAGTTGAGCATCTTCGTAAGGTCGCCGGACTTTTCAAGGTTGTCCCGCTTTACGCCCCATCTGTCCTCCAGCTCCTGCCAGTTGATTTTACTCTCGTCGATGGGCTGGTAGCCACGTTTGCCCTGCATCTGTTCGGATTTGTCCTGTTGCTGTTCTTTCCGTTGTTCCATGTTCTCCTGTTTTTGAGGTTCTTGTTTCTCTGTCTGTTGTGCTGCCATCTCTTCCTGCACCTTCTTCTCATAGTCGGAGGTGTCCACCTTGTGAGGGGCGAGCAGCTCCTTGTTCGCTTCGGGGTCTTTCAGCAGTTGCTTCATCACCTCTAAGAGATTTTCAGCTTGGTCTGCCGCAATGCGGTAGAAACCGAAGCGGCTGGGTTCCTTGCACTGCCGGAAGAAGTTCTTGAAGAAGTTGTCCAGCACGTCGCCATGTCGGTCGAATTGCAGGAAACTCTGCGCGTTCTCCGCTTTTGCGGGGGTGCGCTTGGGTGTGCCGTCCGCGTTCAGCCCGGCTACCACGCTGATCTCGCCTGTCTTCTCGTCACGGACTACCAGCACGTCCTTTTCGTCTTTTTTCTTTGCCATCTGAAAAATGTTTTAATGGGTTATTTATGAAAGAAATTATGGATACGAGCCTTGTAGAAGGCTATATCTTCCTTTTTGAAGTCCTTGATATGGTTGGAAAGGAATGTCAGCACGTCCTCCTCGCTGTAATAGGTCTTCTTGCCCAGCGTCTTGTAGGGCAATGCGCCTACGCTGCGGTAGCGTTGGAGGGTGCGTTTGCTTATCTGGAGCAACATGCACAAATCCTGATTGTCGAAAAGGCGGATGCTTTCCGTGATAGTGGGCTGTTTCCCCTCAGCCTTCATCGCCAGCAGCAGTTCGTCCTGACGGTCGAGCCGTTCCATCAGCTTCTGCATCCAGCCCTCGAAGTTGTTTCGTGTGAGCAGTTCCATGACCTATGTCCTCCTTCCTTTTGGTTTGCCGCCCGTGCGCAGCGTGTGGTTGTGGAACAGGGTGTCTATTGTCCCTTCCTCGTTCCTTACTGTGTTGTCCTCCAATAGCCGCAGTATCTCGGAAAGGCGGTAGCGGCAGCTTCCGCGTACCACCACATACTCGATACGGTGGTCGGTGCGCATACGCTGCATGGTGCGCTTGCTCACGTTGAGCATCTTCGCCGCCTGTGCCGTGTCAAGCAGCTTGTCTTCGGTTTCCCGCTTCCGTTTCTTCTCGTCCCTTGCCTCGCGGATGTACCCTGCGATGTTCGCAATCTGCGCCATCATCTCCTTGTAGGCGGAACTTTCCATTGTTATCACTTTCATGTTCAGTCCTTTCTTTTTGTTTCTGCGACAAAATTCGGCAATAAACAAAAGGGGCTTTAACAACTCACTACGTGACTCACGTAAGATTTTTGCGGAAGATGGCTCCGTAACCCGGTCAAACGGCGCAACAGGCAGCCTTTCAGCGGAAAACGATACGTCTTGTATGCCGTTTCGTTACCTTTGCGGCAAACTCTAAATGACATGAATATGGAAATAGTATCTATCGAGAAAAAGACTTTCGAGATGATGGTGGCGGCATTCGGCGCACTCTCGGAGAAGGTCGCCGCCCTGAGGCGCAAAAGCGACACGGGGCGCATGGAAAGATGGCTCACGGGCGAGGAGGTCTGCGGGCAGTTGAGAATAAGCCCGCGCACGTTGCAGACGCTGCGTGACAGGCGGCTTATCGGCTACTCGCAGATAAACCGCAGGTTCTATTACAAGCCAGAGGAGGTGAAGCGGCTGATACCGCTTGTCGGCACGCTCTATCCGCACGGCAGATGATTTGATTTATTCACCCACTGAATCCGAAGTTATGATGAACGAGAACAACGATGTTTTTACGATGGAAGACGAGCCGATAGCCTCTGTGGTGCAGGATATGCGCAAAGGCTCGAAATGGCTGTCCGCATTTCTGGAAAGCTACCGTCCTCCGCTGGACGGGGAACGTTACCTGACGGACGGCGAGGTGTCGGAACTGCTCCGTGTGAGCCGGCGCACCTTGCAGGAATACCGCAACAACCGCGTGTTGCCCTTCATACTTTTGGGAGGGAAGGTGCTTTACCCGGAAACGGGGCTGCGCGGGGTACTGGAAGCGAACTACCGCAAGCCGCTGGAGTGAGGCGGTTTCATGAAAAAGTAAACGGGTGACACCTTTTGTGGTGCTACCCGTTTACTTGTCTTATGGGGTATGTGCAATCAGCAATACCCGGCTTTTCCGTTCTGTATGAACATCACGTATGTCTGCCGTTTCTCTTGTGAGAGTGCCTTTCCCACCAGCCATGTGCGGAACAGGTGGGTGTTGTAGGTATTCACCCTGAAAGCGACCGGGATGATGATTTCAAGGGCGTACACGTCCGCGTGCAGCCCGTTTTCAAGCTGCATGTAGCGGCACACCTCGTAGTCGTTCAGCACGTCCGACTTGCGGACGGCTCTGATGGCGGCGTTCACTGCCGGGACGGTCGTATGGAACAATCCGGCTATTTCGGTGGCGGTCATCCACACGTCGTTACCGGTTACGCTGACTGCCTTGTCCTCGATGATGATTGTGTCACGTTTCATGGCTTTTCTTTTTAGATGGTGCAACCTGCAAATTCCTCGACGCCGTTCAATCTTGCGGCAAGGTTCTCCATGTCCTGATTGAGCTTCTCTTTGGTTATCTTTGCGTAAATCTGCGTCGTCTTTATGCTCTTGTGTCCGAGCATGGAGCTGACCGTTTCGATGGGAACACCGTTGGAGAGGAATATCGTCGTGGCTGCCGTGTGGCGGCTCTGATGCCACGTGATATGCTTGGTGATGCCGCAACGCTTGGCGACGGCACGGATACCGGCAAGGCACGTGTTATAATGCGGAACGGGAAATATCCTGCCGTCCCCGCACAGTCCCCGGTATTTGCCGATTATGCGGTTGGCGATGTCGAGCAGGCGGATGTTGGACACCACGCCCGTTTTCTGGCGGTTGATGTTTATCCACTCGTGTTCGTCGAAGTAGGTGCGGATATTCTCTTCCGTAAGGTTGCGCATATCCGCGAACGACAGCCCCGTGAAGGCGCAGAACAGGTAGAGGTCGCGGTACAATTCCTGTTTGGCGTTTTTCAGTTTCCCCTCCATCAGCAGGCGGATCTCATCTTTGGTCAGGAAACTGCGTGTTGTTTCCTCCTTCTTGATTTCATACTCGCGGAACGGGTCGCGCGTCAGCCACTCGTTGTTGATGGCGATGAATACCATCGTCCGTAACGGGCAGACGTACAGCCACACGGTATTGGTGCAGCAGTGCTTGTCCGTGCGCAGGAACATCTCGAAGTCGGAGATGAAAGCCGGGGTAAGCTCTTTTAGGGCGATGTCCTTCACATGGTAGCGGATGTCGAGGAACTCTTGCATGTGCTTGTAAACGGTGCGGTACTTCAGCAGCGTGCCTTTGGCTTTCATGCCTGCCTCCACCTGCTTCTCGTAGTCCTCGTTGTGCTGGCGGAACACCTGCATCAGCGTGTGGTAGCGGTGTTCCAGTCCGAGAAAGGCGTTCTTCACCTTCTCCGCCGTGACGAAGTTGTCACGCTCCATGATTTCCTGATAATGCCTGTTGATGCGTACCCGCATCTTGTCAAGCATACGGTTCGTTTCGAGTGCCGCCGTGCTTCTGCCCGTGACACGTCCACCTTTGGTGTCCCACAGTTTCGGATCGACAGTCAGTTTGCAGCTGAACTGTGTCTGGCTGCCGTCCACCGTGATGCGTCCCATGACGGGAACTGTCCCGTCCTTTTTCACTACCTGACGCTTGAGGTAGTAGATTACTGAAAATGTACTCTTCATTGTCCTTAATTTTTGGGTTTCAAAATTAGTTGGTGAAGAGTCCGGTGTTGGTACGCAAAACGGGGAGGAACGGCGCAATCTTTTTCCGTAACCTGATTTTTCGCATGAGTTATGGATAACTCACTATTCCTTAGAGCCTTGTTTCGCTATTCGTACCCGTTTGTCGCATTTTCGGGCATGGTTACGAACAAGTAACGTAGCGGCGTCAGGATTTGGCTTCGGCAGGGATTGTAATGGCTTCACGGATTATCGCCACTTCAACCAAAACCCTTGTAACTCAATTCTATCACTATATCTTTCCGCATTTCACTTTTTTGTAGTAACTTTGCAATGATAAGATACCTATTTTAGCATATACAATTATAACCTCATTTGATATGAAATTCAATTCAAGACAAGCTAACCAACAGTATTCAAGTTTTAATCTTAAAGATTTCTTTGGTATGAATAATCCTAAAAAATATTGCTTCCAGTAGCTCTTGTAGTCACTTTTTGTGTTATTGGTCTTGCTTTCTTCTCGTTTGTAAATCCTTCTTACGACCAAGAAGCGGCATTAAAGATGAAGCCTATCTTCTTTGGTAGTACGCGTGTTGCTGATGAACCAGTAAATTCAATTACACTGATTGCACCAACAACGACCGCTGTCTACTTTAATATCCTGCCACAGAAGATGCAGTTCCAATTTGATGATTTGCTTTCAAACGACAATACTCCACTTGATGTGAATATGTATATGATCATTCAAGTGAAGAAAGGACAGACTCCTGACTTGCTGAGGAACTATGGAGAGAACTGGTTTGAGAACTTTATTGAACCTTACTTCCGCAATAAAGTGCGTGAGTATGTATCCTCTTGTTCACCATTCGACTTGATGAGTAATCGTGAGGTTCTTGCAAAGTTCGATGACCGTATTAAGCAGTCTATGCGCCAGTATGTAGCCTCTTTGTCACGAAAGGCAAACTTTCCTATTGATATTCAGCAGGTAATTACCGACCGTGTGATGCCTAACAAGGAGCAGTTGGAAGAGATGAACAAGACTGCTGCAAGTATTCAGGCAAAGCAAACACAAGAGAAGCGTGCCGAAATGGAACTTGCACGTGCTAAGGCTGAGCGTAATAAGGCGGTGGCTGATAAGGCTTATATGACCGAACTAAACCTCTCTCCAGCACAGTTCATACAGTTGCGTGCATGGGATGTTATCGAAAAGAAGAATGGTGCTAACATAGATGTTCTCTTTGGAGGAGGCGAAACACCGATGTGGAATATTCGTCGATAAGTAGAGAACCGGAAAGAAATAAATATTCATCTATTCGTGTGTTTGAAGATAATAGTAGGCTAAGTCGGTAATGATAGTATTGCTGTAAAGGCTTGTATTTCTTTCTTTTATAAGAAAAGTGTGCTTTATGTGCGAATTATTTTCATGAAAATAATTCTCCAAAGGAAGCAAAGTGCGCATCTGAGGGAACATGTTTTGTTTGGTTGTTGGGTGATGAATATTGGTTGATGATGAAATGTTCGTCTAAGAGAAGATGTTTTGTTTGGGTGTCGAGTACTGGGTGTTGAATGTTGACTGATGAAGAAGTGCGCATCCGAGGGAACATGTTTGATAAATAAAAAGAGGTGATTGCCATGCTGGCAATCACCTCTTTATTTCTTTATACCATGTAGATTATAGCCTGATAGAGTAGTTTTATACGTACTATATTCAAGCTTACGCTAATCTATCTCTTGTTTTGTAGACTTATTTTAGCTTAGCCTCAAGATTCTTCAGCATGTCAACAGTCATAGCGTCGAGGTCATACTGAGGGCTCCAATCCCATTCAGCGCGTGCGCAACTGTCGTCAAGACTGTCTGGCCAACTGTCAGCAATACCCTGCTTGAGTGGGTCTACGTCGTATTCCATCTCAAAGTCAGGCTTGTAACGCTTGATAGCATTGAAGATTTCGTCAGGGTCGAAGCTCATAGATGCAATGTTGAAACCATTGCGATGAACCAAACGAGTTGGGTCAGCTTCCATCAATGAGATAGCTGCGTGCAAGCCATCTGGCATGTACATCATGTCCATCAGTGTTCCCTTCTTGATAGGACACACGAACTTCTCACCACGAACAGCAGCGTAATAGATGTCAACTGCATAGTCAGTAGTACCACCACCTGGAGGAGTTACGTAGGAAATCAAACCTGGGAAACGTACTGAACGGGTATCAACACCATACTTCTTAAAGTAGTAGTCGCTGAGCAACTCTGTGGTAACCTTTGACACACCATAGATTGTACCAGGGCGTTGAACAGTGTCCTGTGGCGTCTGTGTGTGAGGTGTACTCAAACCGAATGATCCGATAGAACTTGGAGTAAAGACCGCACAGTTGTTCTCACGTGCTACTTCCAAGATGTTCCACAGACCGTCAATACCGATTTTCCAAGCTAATTGCGGCTTCTTTTCTGCTACTACAGAGAGTAATGCGGCAAGGTTGTAAATGGTGTCAATGTTGTATTTCTTAACAACATCGGCAATCATCTCTGGGTTAGTAACGTCGGCCTCTGCTGATGGACCGCTTTCTTTCAGTTCACCTTTAGGTTCTGCTCCTTTAATGTAACCAGCAACAATGCTGTCGTTTCCATAACGTTTTCTAAGTTCTCGGGTAAGCTCTGAGCCGATTTGACCTGTAGAGCCTATGACCAATACATTTTTCATAAATATTGTTAAGCTTAAATATAACTGGTTGCAAAGTAAGCATATTTTTTGTTGATAACACACTATTAGGTATTAAAATTATTAAAAAATTAAGTCATCACGTAAAAAAAAACTCCTTAACGTCCTTTTTCTCGTTTTTTATAAGTTACTTTGCCTACTAATAAATAAAATCTAATGTTATGTACGGTAAGATGAAAGAACATCTCAGTAATGCACTTGCTGAGATTAAAGAAGCAGGACTTTACAAAGAAGAAAGAATCATTGAGAGTCCTCAAAGTGCAGCAATCGAAGTAAAAGGTAAGGAAGTTTTGAACTTCTGTGCAAACAATTATCTTGGTCTTTCTAATCATCCACGTTTGATAGAAGGTGCTAAGAAGATGATGGACAAGCGAGGATTCGGTATGTCCTCTGTTCGTTTTATCTGTGGAACACAGGACAGCCACAAGGAACTTGAGGCTGCCATCTCTGATTACTTCAAGACAGAAGACACTATTCTCTATGCTGCTTGCTTTGACGCTAATGGTGGAGTCTTTGAACCATTGCTCACCGATCAGGATGCTATTATCTCTGACGCACTCAACCACGCCTCTATTATTGATGGTGTACGCCTTTGTAAAGCGAAGCGTTATCGCTATGCAAATGCTGACATGGCAGACCTTGAACGTTGTCTACAAGAGTCACAGGAACAGCGTTTCCGTATCATCGTTACGGATGGTGTGTTCTCTATGGACGGTAACGTTGCTCCAGTTGACAAGATTTGCGACCTCGCTGAGAAGTATAACGCTCTCGTGATGGTTGATGAGTCTCACTCTGCCGGTGTCGTTGGTGCTACTGGTCATGGTGTAAGCGAACTCTGCAAGACCTATGATCGTGTGGATATCTACACTGGTACACTCGGTAAGGCATTTGGTGGTGCGCTCGGTGGCTTCACAACTGGTCGTAAGGAAATCATTGACATGCTTCGTCAGCGCAGTCGCCCATACCTCTTCTCTAACTCACTTGCACCTTGTATTATCGGTGCCAGCCTTGAAGTGTTCAAGATGTTGAAGGAGAGTAATGAACTTCATGACAAGCTTGTTGAGAACGTAAACTACTTCCGCGATAAGATGATGGCTGCTGGTTTTGATATTAAACCAACCCAGAGTGCTATCTGTGCGGTAATGCTTTACGATGCAAAGTTGTCTCAGGTATATGCAGCTAAGCTCCTTGAAGAGGGTATCTATGTAACTGGTTTCTATTATCCAGTAGTACCAAAGGGCGAGGCTCGTATTCGTGTTCAGCTCTCAGCTGGTCATAATCGTGAGCAACTTGACAAGTGTATCAACGCTTTCATCAAGATTGGTAAGGAACTTGGTGTGTTGAAATAGTCTACTTGTAGACACTGATTAGTAGTCAGCACCATTGGTGCTCGGCGTCAGTACGTGTGGTGCTGTTGGTAAGCACCATATGTGCGGAGTACGAATAGATTATTAAAAGATAGAAAAAGAGCGAGTGCCGGGATAGGTACTCGCTCTTTATTATAGGATAGTTGCTTAGCGGATAACGCTTGTGTAACGACCACTTTGTGAGATGATGCGTACCACGTAGGTTCCCTTTGGAACGGAGAGGGTAAGATTGTCTGTGCCATTCGCAGCACTGCTTGCTACTAACATACCATTCATACCATATAGCTCTACACGTTTCAAGCCCTGCTGTTGTACGTGTAAGCGTCCGTCAACGAATTGTAATGTCGGTTTGATGCTCACTTCCTCTACACCATTTGTCACATCCTCAGGATATTTGTCATACGGTCCATTGATGAGGGAAAGGTAAGGTGACGTTGTCGAATTTGGTAATAAGTCGACATTCCTACCATCCACCACACCAAACAATGCCACTCGATAGCGTCGGTTATTGATGAGTTTCTCGGTCTTTGGATTAATCCAGTCGCTGGTTATTATTGCCTCATCATCAGCCTGTGTGAGGTCTACCTGTAGTGGCTTCTTTGTCACTTGGATAGACATACCTGTCACAGTGTCGATAAGATAGAGTGTCAGACCACCCTTATATTGTACGTTCTTTGCAAGAGTGGCAATACATGCGACTCTGAATGTTGGACTTTTTGATACATCAAAGTTCTCCATTGGGACACTTCCTTCCTCGTTATCTTGCGTATAAACAGTCGCTCTTGAGAAGATACCAGCCTGACCCTTTTCCTCAATCGTGAGCGTATAAGGTTCTTGTGAAGCACTTTCACGTACCTGACAGCTTACATTGTTGGCATTGGTGATTGTCGTGCGCAAGTGATAAGTACCCGAAGCAATGTCGTAAGGAAGGTTGAATGGCAGTCTAACACGCTTGGTTGTGAAGACATCAAAGTCAACCACCTCATCCGTCTCTGTGGTATATACCACCTTATTCTCACTGTTGAGGAGTTCTACTTTTACGTTTCCGTTGAAGAAATTAGCATCCAGTTTGCGGATGTTCAGACGGAGTACATTCGGCTCACCTAACATCACTTTGTTGTCTAACTTAGGCTCGGTTGTGAGCAGAAAGGCCGGTTCTTTCGTTGGTAGCTCTAAGTAGGTTATCTTACTGTTCTCCACCTTCATCTCGATACGAGGGGCAGTCTTCATTCTTGCCCAAGCGCCTAACGTGCCATCTTCCAGCATTCGTGCAGCAATAGGATAGAGTGAATAGGTGCCATTAGTCAATGACTTAAAGTCGAGTGTGAAGGTCACCTTATCATTAATCACACCTCCAGAAACCCACTCACCATCGTTAAAGACAAATCGCTCTTTGCTGAATATCTTCCTTCCGTCCTGTCCGTAAGGTGTTACCTTTACCAGTTTGCCCTCTTGGTCATAGATACCTAAACCGATGTCGCCCACAAGAACAGCATTAGCCTGGTTGATAAATCCTGTATACATCACCTTTGATGCATCGGATGTTGTGGTAGGAGCATCCCCTACGAACGCCATCATACCATCGTTGTTAAACTTGATATTAGGCGACTGATACGCTATATCATCATCAATCTTAGGCGTATTAGGTTTGTTGGGATGTATTGCAATGACATGAAGTCTAAGGTTGAAGCTATGCTGTGCGCCGTTAAACTCACTACCTGTAGACGTTACACTCAAGGTAGCAAGTGAGTAATAGCCATTTGCTTGACCATTCCATCCAAAGTTCATGTGGAACCTATCCTCCTCATCAAAGCCATCGCAAACCCACGCATGACCACCTCCAGTCTTCGAATCACCAGATATGTAGAGTGGAAACCCATTGCGGAGCTCATTCTTTACAATCTCGATAAAGTTATCAACACCCTCGTTTGCTCTTGTTACCATTGAGGCATCATAGTCGAAGTAATTGCGCAAAGCACGCTCAGCCATATAACTCTGCGTACCACTTGCCCTATCCGTGTATTGCATATTGGTTGCAATACCCACATCATTCATCAACAAAGCTACTGCATCTTCCTGCTTTGTAGTAACGTTTCTGCGGTTATAATCAGGCAACATATTGTCCCAGTCGTAGTGTGACTTTGTGAAATCGGCTGAACGAACAGTGTTATCAAACTTCACCGTGTAGCTTTCTTGTCCCTTACCTTGTGCTGGCCATTTATGGTAATACATTACCTGTGCAACCGCAGTAGCCACACACCCCGTTACATATTGGGTCTGCTTGCTGTAGGGATAGTCCTGTCCCCACTTGCTTTTTAGCAAAGGTTGCACAGCATCAGCTGCTTTTGTTGCTGCTCCTGCACGTGTGGTAAGCGTCTTATTCTTGCCCAACTCCTCATACACCTGTCGATAGGAATCGAAGAGATAACGTGCTTCTGGGTTGAGGTTGTTCATATCAAGTGAAGCCTCGTGGCTGTAGGCTAACACCTTTCCCATCTTATCATCGCCCGCAACGACTACAAAACCTTTGCCTGCATCATCGTTGAAGACATAGTAAGGTTGCTGTGTTGCTGTTGCTGCAGCACGCGTTTTTACGTTTAGGGCAGCCTTCTTGCTGACATTTACATACGTTCTTGCTATGCTTAAAGCAGTGTTGAAATTAACATTGTCAGCATAGTTTGCTGTTACAGAAAGTAGGAGGGAAAGAATGGGAAAACTTCTTCTCAATAGGTTGTTATGTGCTGAAAACACAGTCTTTTTACTATTAATTTGAAATATTGAATATGTCATATCAGGTTTATACCAATGAATTATAGACTACAAAGGTACATTGTTTTTGTCATATAAGCCCTATTTTTTCGATATTTTCTATATAAATGTAGGAATGGATTGGACCTTAATATATTGATAAGGGGGTGATATTAATGTGAAATCAGGTGTTAAGACTTATATACTTGCATGGTATTTTTATCTCAAATTGATACTATGTCAATCCGCAATCTACAAATAACTTATTCCTATTAGCCTAATTAGGCTAATAGGTCCAATAGGGTTAATAGGGCTAATTGTTTGTTGTTTTGTCATAATTTTTCACATCGTGATTTTAAATACATGCTCTTTAAGCCTCTAAAAGACGCCCTTTTGGCTTGCAAAAGGTGCCCTTTAAGCCCCTTACTAACGCCCTTTTGAAGTCCAATTAAGCACCTTTTATTTTGCTGCTTTATAACTGATTGATTTCCTTTAGGTTACAAATCTATCTCTTACTCGTGCTTTTATCCTTATTTATAGATGTTTTGTTCGAAATTATGTAATGATTTTTCAAAGCATTGTCGGTGGATTTTCGAGTATTAAAAAGAAACGGTTTCTGTGTCAGAGGGTGAGAAAAGACAATATAGTTGATGGTCTTGCCTATATCTTTATATAGCCTATTTGTTTATGTTTTATTGCAGATGAAAACGCAGTAAAACATAAATGTAAATCGAATTCAGTTGATAGCGTTAGAAAGTAATCTGCTTATTGATTTTTCCTTTATACGTGTTGATACTTAAATAGATGGAATCCTTCTGCTTAAAACCACTCAAAGGAATACTTGTAAAGACACGTCTGCTATAGTATTCGGGTACTCCATTTTGGTGATGATGTAGTCGAAGATAAAACACTCGACCGCCATTAGGTAGGTTTTTTACGGAATCACAGACGATAGCTAAGGTCTGAACAGCCTTTTCGTCTTCTGTTTTTCCAGTCTTTAAGTTAAGGGTAAGATTCAAATACTTATGATTCTTGCTTATCCAGACGCTTTCAAAACCAACTGGGTCGGTGTACACAATAGGTAAGTCGAGTGCTAAACGAGGGCGTAAGACTGCAACAGGACTAATGGCAAAAGACGATGTTATGCCATTTTCTACCTTATTATAATAGAGTAAGGCACGGTAAGTTGTGTCGGGTCTTTTTGCCCATTGTTCTTTAACTGCAGGTTTTAAGGTCAGTTGTGTTCCGTCATCAGTAGTTGCAGAAGCGAAAGCTGATAGCTCGTTGGTCCTTGCTTCAACAAAGTCGGTGTGTAGATAAGACAGTTCGCTGTCGCCTGTCTCATAGAAGTCATGCTCACAGGCACTGACTATGAGTAACGACATGACTGCCGTTACCATAGTCAATAGTCTGTAGAAAGTTTTTCCGAACCAGTCCACGTTGTGTTATTTCTTAAAGGTGAGACGATTCAGAAGTGATTTAAATCTGCCGCTTTCTGATGATGCAGCAATGTAATTCTTTGCAGGATAAGCATACTGTGTCAGCAGACAAGTGCGTAAGAACTTATCATCACGGTTCTCAATGTCAATCTTCTCAATCTGACCATCGAGGTAAGTGTTGAAGTTCTGGTAGTCTTCCACTGTATAATACTCTTCGTAAACACGTGTATCCTGAATCATATCTAATGCCACGTAGTTGATAGGATAGAGTTTGTAGTTACTGTGGATTTGGTGATCGATATGTGCTGCAATCGTATCGAAGAGCTTGTTCTTTGGCAGTTCCTCATCTACTGTGTCAAGCCATTCGTCAATACATGGTGCACATTTGTAGAAGATATGTCCCTTATAGCCCTTGATACCTACTAACATACTTTCAAGATCGTCCTCTGCAGTCTTCTTCCAATAAGGTAAATCGCGACGCAATTGATACTCACGTGCCTTGAGATAATCGCATGGATCGTACTCGTAAGAGATAGCTAATGGCACGATGTGGAGCTGTTTCAGACGTTCGATGATAGTACCTTCGCCGCCCATAGCCATCATCTTCAAGATTGCAGGTTGGGTAAGGTCGTTTGAATTCTTCGCTCTTCCCTGTCGTTGAGCAATCCATACATTATCATTCTTCTCGGCAATAGCGAAGTGGATATACTCTGACATACGCTTGCTTGCACGGAGCATCTCAACCGAATGGAGGGCACGCTCTACGGTAAATGACTTGTTGATACGTACCAAGTCACGCACCCAATCCTGCGAAAGGAGGTTGTCGCCGATAGCAATCTCACAAGTAGTGGTAAAGCCAACATCCATGAGAAGCTTGTCGAGGAAAGCAGAATCGAGCACAATGTCGCGATGGTTGCTGACGAAGGTATAACGTTTGCGTGTATCGATATTGACTGCATCCATGCTACAGCCTAAGCTCAACTCCGTGACAAGACGCTGGAGGAAAGGGTAGCAGAATGTTTTTTGGAATTCAAGATTCGTCTTACAAGCGTGCATCTTCTTTGCTATCGCTTCTGCTGGAACATCAGGGTAGAGATATGCCAGCACCATTTGAAACTGCTTATCAGCAAGAATCCTATCATAGACTGCCGGTAATTCTTCCGGCTCAAACGGACGGATAGGGTCAAACTCTGATGGTATTTTCATAATCGTAAAAATTAATTTGTTTCTATTTTATGTCTTATTGCATATTCTAAGAACCTGCAATGATTAGTTCTATGCCCATTTCTTCAATCTTGTTGGCTACAAACTGTGGTATTTTAGCATCGGTAATGATGATGTCAACATCCTCAAGTCCACTAATCTTTGCGAATCCACGACGGCCAAACTTACTTGAATCAGCTAAGACAATGGTCTTCTGTGCAGCGTTCATCATACTTCTGTTCAATTCGGCTTCACGCATGTCTGTTGTTGAGATACCAAAGTCAAGGTCGATACCATCCACCCCCAAGAAGAGTTTTGTAAACGAACAGCCACGCAGTATCTCCATGCTATATTGTCCGACAACCGACACACTGCTGTGGCGAACCATGCCACCAAGTTGGATAATGTCAATATTATCGTTGCCTGCTAAGGTCATCGTAGCTTGAAGACTGGCTGAAACAATCGTCAGTCTGCTCTCAGCATGGATATTACAAGCCAACGCATGGATGGTTGTTCCTGATGCAAGAATGATGGAATCGTCTTTCACAAGTAGCTTGACAGCCTCTGCTCCGATGAGTTGTTTCTCTTCCGCTTTTAGCTTTTCCTTCTCGTTTACTGAACGGTTGTTGGTAAACGGGTTGATAAGAATCGCTTTACCATGACTTCGATAGAGCTTTCCACCCTTTTCAAGTTCGGTTAGGTCTTTACGTATCGTTACTAATGACACATCCAAGGAGGTTGCCAAATCGGAAACCAATACAGACTCCTGTGTCAGAAGCTGGTCGAGAATGGCATTTTGCCTGTCTTCTTTTGTCATATTTTGCATCGGTTTTTGGTAGCTTTCAGCAGATGTCTATCACGCTTTACCGTATAAGAATAGTTTTGTACAAATATAGTTAAAATAAATCAATGGCTAAAGGTGAAGCCCTCGTTTAACAGAAGATTAACAATTGTTTACGACTGTCTGCAGTAAATCTATTGGTTCTTCCATTAAATGTATGTACGCTTTTCGTATTTGCTTTAAAGGAAGAACTGAGGTTACTTATTAAACAAAAACATAACTAAGACAGTCGAATATCTATCCTCTCATCATCCTCTTTCATAGAAAACCATTTCATTTAAGACTTCGAAAATCTGCAGACAAGAGTTTGAAAAATCATTACATAATTTCGAATAAAATATCAATAAATAACGGCAAAACGGCATGTAAAAAGTAGGTTTGTAAGCAACAGTATATCAATTAGTTATAAAGCAGTAAATTAAAAGGTGCTTAATAGGACTTCAAAAGGGCGTTAGTAAGGGTCTTAAAGGGCACCTTTTGCAAGCCAAAAGGGCGTCTTTAAGAAGCCAAAAGAGCATGTATAGGTTTTGAATCGCTCGAAAATAATTTACAAATCTCAACTTGTGAGGGAGTAAGTCGTTTGTAGAAGGCAGGTGAAGATCGTATCTAATTATATTTGTCATGTAGTTTATCCCCCGTTCTAAAACCATTTAATGGGAGCTAATCATACCATGTCTGTGGATTAATCTCATTCTATTAACAATCTACGTATTTAACGGAAGACCCGGATTTATTGGTGTGTTTAGGTGTGCTTTGCTATTTCGTACATGCAAAGGGCAGAGAGAAAGAATGTTATTTTGAGAGAATAATTTATCAAATTACTTGTCATTCACGAACAAAGTGTTATCTTTGCAACATTATGAAGTACAGCATCATTGTTCCTGTTTTCAATCGTCCGGATGAGGTTGAAGAACTATTGGAGAGCCTGCTTAGCCAGGAGGAGAAGGATTTTGAGGTCGTTATCGTTGAAGACGGCTCACAGATTCCGTGTAAGGAGGTGTGCGATAAGTACGCTGACAAGCTCGACCTACATTATTATAGCAAAGAAAATTCGGGTCCTGGGCAGAGCCGTAACTATGGTGCTGAGCGTGCAAAGGGTGAGTATCTGCTCATTCTCGACTCTGATGTTGTACTTCCGAAGGGTTATATTCGTGCTGTGAGTGAGGAACTAAAACGTGAGCCAGCCGACGCTTTTGGTGGACCTGACTGTGCACATGAGTCTTTTACCGATACCCAGAAGGCTATTTCTTATTCAATGACCTCGTTCTTTACGACGGGAGGAATACGTGGTGGTAAGAAGAAACTTGACAAGTTCTATCCTCGTTCATTTAATATGGGTATCCGTCGTGATGTTTATCAGGAGTTGGGAGGTTTCTCAAAGATGCGTTTTGGAGAGGATATCGACTTCTCGATTCGTATCTTTAAGGCAGGAAAGCGTTGTCGACTGTTCCCTGAGGCATGGGTTTGGCACAAGCGTCGTACGGACTTCCGCAAGTTCTGGAAGCAGGTTTACAATTCTGGTATCGCCCGAATCAATCTCTATAAGAAGTCTCCTGAGTCTCTGAAACTTGTCCATCTCTTACCGATGGTATTTACCGTAGGAACGGCTTTATTGGTTCTGATGATTCTCTTTGGACTCTTCTTGCAGTTATTCCCAATAATCAATGTCTTTGGAAGTGTCTTTATCATGATGGGTTTAATGCCGCTGGTGCTATACAGTGTCATTATCTGTGTGGATTCAACCCTACAAAACAACAGTCTTAACATTGGTCTTCTCAGTATCGAAGCAGCCTTCATTCAACTTACCGGCTACGGTTGTGGCTTCATTAGTGCATGGTGGAAACGCTGCGTATGTGGTATGGATGAGTTCGCTGCATATGAGAAAAACTTCTATAAGTAATTCAGAATTCATAATTTAAAAGCTATCTACAAAACCAAATCTACATTCTAAATAACAAACAATAGTGGTAATCACTCCCCTCCCTTTGGGGGAGGGGCTGGGGGAGGGGCCACTTCTTTACTATGGATAAACTATCTATTTCTCACTGGGCTGAGGCTGACCGCCCACGCGAAAAACTTGAAAGACTGGGGGCTGCTGCGCTCAGTGATGCTGAATTACTGGCTATTCTGATTGGTTCTGGCACACCAAAAGAGAGTGCGGTAGAACTAATGAAGCGTATTCTCAATGACTGTAATAATAATCTGAATACACTTGGGAAGCTTTCTATTCGCGACTTAGAGCAATACAAGGGTATCGGTTCGGCAAAGGCAATCACTATCCTTGCTGCTTGCGAATTAGGTAAAAGACGGCAGAAGGCGACAGTGGAAGAGGCACCAATACTCAATAGTGCCGAGAATATTTACCAGTTTATGCACACGACGATACAAGACCTTGATATCGAAGAAGGCTGGGTTTTAATGATGAAACAGAATTTCCGACTCATCGAAGCCAAGCGCATTTCGGTGGGTGGTCTTACTATGGCACCTGTCGATCTTCGTCTGATGATGAAGGAAGTACTGCTAAAGAACACTACTGTTTTGGCTTTTTGTCATAATCACCCCAGTGGCAGTACGAATCCAAGTAGGGATGATGATATACTGACATCGCATATTCATAAGGCTTGCGAATTGCTGCATATTCATTTTGCAGACCATGTAATACTCACTGATGGAGGGTATTTCTCATATCGAGAGGAGGGAAAGTTATAGCCGAAAAGGTTCTAAAATGACTATGTTTTGTTACTCCGCACATATGGTGCTGATGCTCTGCACGTGTTGTGTTGATGCTCCGCACCAATGGTGTTGAGTACTAAATAGCATCTTCTGTATCATAAGAGAGAATTAAATCAGCCTTTCACTTCTTTTCTAAAGGTTCTATGCTCCACACAAGACCCGTGTGTCGCCAATAAGTAACACGTACTGTACAGTATTGTTCCAGCTCTTTAAAATGAGCAAAGCTAATATTATGTTGTCTATCAGAAGACAGAGTGTCACCTTCCCATGTGATGGTATAGTCATTGGACCTCTTATAATGCGTATATACTCTCAGTGAGAATGTCCCTTCGTAACTTCTCACATCATGTTCTATAAGGTCTAATGTCAGGTCGTATCCCCATATTCCAACAATAAAAATTAGAACAAGCCCCATCACCAAATACTTCAAACGAGAATACCATCGTTCCTTTTTCTGGCGCATCCAAATATAGCAAAGATATGCCATACACACAGATAAAAGAATTGTGGTGATATGTAAGAATAAACCCCAATAGCCTTCTCTGGTATGAAGTCCAAAGTAGCTGGGATAAATACAAAGGATAAATAGCGTTAATAAGCAAAGCCATGCAAGAGATATGAAAAGCCATACGAACTGGCTGTCAAGGATTCTTTGCAATAGAGTCTTTTTATCATCAGCCTTTGTTTGGTTAGCTTTTCCACTGCCTTCCTGCGTAGCCTCCTTCAAAATATCTATCCATTCAGGACTATTAGGTTCAGCTGTATGGGTCCCAGTGGTATCCGTAAAAGTAATGTGTTCAGGCTTTTCGTCTTTATATTCGATGTTCCAACTGCGGATGTTACTGGTTTCCTCCCAGCTGCAATTATCAGCTTTGAGTTTGTCAATATACTTTTTAGCCTCTAATAGTGTTACTCCTTTGCCGTTATGAACCAGTCGTACTGCTTCAATATCCTTTCCTTCACGTAGCAACTGTCGCACTTCTTCCTCGAGACTGTTCATCTTCTTTTTATTAATTTATCTGATGCAAATATACTACTTTCTTCATATAAACCCACAAAAGAACGTAACCTTTCCGCAGTGAATTATTGTAATTATAGTTTTTAATTATTATCTTTGCAAAAGATAGGCTGCGTTCGGCAATACGAAAGTAGGTTTTCATAGTAGGCGCAGAGGCTATCTTTGATAAAAAGACAATTCATTAAAAGAATCACTAATTATGACAATAGAAGAGAAAACAAAGATAGAAGAAAGAATCGTTGACGTGTTGAAGACTGTTTACGACCCAGAGATACCTGTGAATATCTATGATCTTGGTATGATTTACAAGATTGATGTGGATGACGAGGGCAATCTTGATATGGACATGACCTTTACCTCTCCATCATGCCCTGCTGCAGATTTCATCCTTGAAGACGTACGTACAAAGGTGGAAAGTGTAGAAGGTGTTAAGACTGCAAACATCAACCTTGTCTTTGAACCAGTATGGGATCAGAGCATGATGACTGAAGAGGCACGCGTTGAATTAGGTTTTGAGTAAGACCGTTTCCGCCCTCTTTCTCAATATGGCAGCTAAGCCTCTGTCTAATTAGCTGCCTTGTCTCTGCCATTCTGTCCCAGTTTCTGAGGCATTGCCTCAGAATATAGGGAGTAATCATCACCCCTTACCACCCTTCACCCATTACCCAATGACATGAAGAATATCTATTTCCTTTCCGATGCACACCTCGGTTCACTCGCTATAGAGCACCGTCGCACACATGAACGCCGCCTTGTACGCTTCTTAGATAGCATTAAGCATAAGGCTGCAGCTGTCTATCTGCTGGGCGATATGTTCGACTTTTGGAATGAATATAAGTATGTTGTTCCTAAAGGTTTTACTCGTTTCCTTGGTAAGATATCAGAACTTACGGATATGGGGGTGGAAGTTCATTTCTTTACTGGTAACCATGACCTCTGGACTTATGGCTATTTAGAAAAGGAGTGTGGCGTTATCCTTCACCGTAAACCGATAACAACTGAGATATACGATAAGGTGTTTTATCTTGCACATGGGGATGGATTAGGTGACCCCGACCCAATGTTTCGTTTTCTTCGTAAGGTTTTTCATAATCGTTTCTGCCAACGACTGCTCAACTTCTTTCATCCTTGGTGGGGAATGCAGTTAGGTTTGAATTGGGCTAAAAGGAGTAGATTGAAGCGTAAGGATGGAAAGGAAGTTCCCTACTTGGGAGAAGACAAGGAGTATCTTGTACAATACACGAAGGAGTATATGTCCACACATAAAGATATAGACTATTATATTTACGGACATCGTCATATTGAACTCGATCTCACCTTGTCGCGGAAAGCACGTCTGTTGATTCTTGGTGACTGGATATGGCAGTTTACTTACGCTGTTTTCGATGGTGAACACATGTTCCTCGAAGAGTATGTTGAAGGTGAAAGCAAGCCTTAAGAAACGTAAAAATATTCTATTTGTAAAGACAAAATGGGATATTTTGAGTATAAAAAGTAAAATTACGCAAAAGAATTTGGAGGTTACGAAACAAAAGTGTAACTTTGCATTGTCTTTAAGAGGAATGGATAATGATTCATTACCGAGATAAGATGATAGTGGCTTTAGCCCTAAATTTTGATTTAAGACATTCATAATATAAAATTAAAACTCAGGTTTGTAGATTAAGTTTAGTCAAAAGAAAGGTAGTTGTCGTGAGACAACTACCTTTCGCTTTTTATTGAGTTTTATCGCTGTTTATTTGGGTCAGTCCTAAAACCCAGTTGCAAGTCTACCCTCTTAAGCGCATAATTTCATAAGTATTTATTCGCGTCAGAATACAATTATAGGCGTTAATAGTTTTTTTATGAGTACATAAAATTGCCTATAACGCCTATAACTATCTTTGTTACTTCTTCAAGTCTTTAACGAGTTCCTGCGTGTCACGTGCAATGACAATCTCCTCATCGGTAGGAACAAGTACCACCTTAACCTTTGAGTCATCGGTAGAGAGAATCTTTTCCTCACCACGACACATGTTGCGTTCTTTGTCAAGTTTAATACCAAGATAGTCCATGTCCTGGCAAGTATCCCAACGAAGACCAGTCTGATTCTCACCAACACCAGCTGTCCAAACGATGATGTCAACACCATTCATTGCTGCAGCATAAGCACCAATGTACTTCTTAATGCGATAAGTATACATCTGCAATGCTAAATGAGCCATCTTATCACCTGCGTTGTCAGCGTTCTCAATGTCGCGCATATCAGAGCTGATACCTGTAATACCAAGTACGCCAGACTCCTTGTTAAGGAAGTCAGCCATCTCCTGTGGCTTCTTTCCGAGCTTCTCCATCAGATAGGTAACTGCTGAAGGGTCGATATCACCAGAACGAGAACCCATCATCAAACCAGCCAATGGAGTCAGACCCATTGAGGTATCGATAACCTTACCGCCCTTGATAGCAGCGATAGAGGCACCATTACCAATATGACAAGTGATAATCTTCTGTGTCTTAATGTCAACACCAAGCATCTCGCAAACACGATGTGATACGTAGCGATGACTTGTTCCGTGGAAGCCATAACGGCGTACATGATACTTCTTGTAGAGATCGTAAGGTACTGCGTAGAGGTAAGCGTAGTCTGGCATTGTGCTGTGGAAAGCATTGTCGAATACAACTACCTGTGGAGTGTGAGGCATTAAAGCATCAACCGCACGTAAACCACGCAAGTGACCAGCGTTATGAACGGGTGCAAGGTCGATAAGACTCTCAATACCTGCCTCCACTTCCTTGGTTACGATGCAGCTCTTCTCAAAGAGGTCGCCACCCTGTACGACACGATGACCAACAGCATCAATCTCATCGAGGCTCTTAAGTGCACCAAACTCTGGGTCGAGAAGTACCTTGAATACGAGTGCTACACCCTCTTTGTGGGTTGGAAGGTCAGCCATAATCTGCTTCTTCTCACCATTATCAAGTTTCACTTTGATGAATGCCTCATCGAGTCCGATACGCTCAACACCACCCTGAGCCAATACAGACTCATCTGCCATATCGTACAGTTTGTACTTAATGGAACTACTACCGCAGTTTAAAACTAATATCTTCATATAAAGAATTATTATTTTAGAAGGATGCTATAGGGGTTGTTTAATAAGCGTCTTATTCCTCTTTACAGATTCCTAAAACGCTCTCAGACCCCCTAAATCATCTTTTCCAATTCTACTATTATTTCTTAGAATCCTGTGCTTGGCAGGCTGTGATGGCTACCATATAATAGATATCATCAACGCAACAACCACGAGAAAGATCGTTTACAGGACGTGCAATACCCTGGAGGATTGGGCCAATAGCCTTCGCACCACCGAGGCGTTCAATCAGTTTATAGCCGATGTTACCAACTTCAAGGTTAGGAACAACAAGTACGTTTGCCTTACCTGCGATGTTAGAACCTGGTGCCTTCTTAGCTGCAACGGCTGGAACCAAAGCAGCATCAGCCTGCAACTCACCATCAACCTTCAGCTCAGGGAACTTCTCTTTGGCAATCTTTGTAGCTTCAACTACCTTATCAATGATATAAACACTCTTACCAGTCTCACGGTCCTTAGCATCCTGTGCAGAGCCCTTTGTTGAGAAGCTCAGCATAGCTACGTATGGATTCTGGAAGCCTGCAACACTCTTTGCTGTCTCTGCAGTGGTATATGCAATCTGTGCCAATTGGTCAGCAGTTGGGTTTGGAGTAACAGCAACGTCGCCCATAACGACAATACCGTTCTCACCATACTGCTCCTCATGTGTAAGAATCAGCATAGCACCACTCACACAGCTGATACCTGGTGCACACTTAATAATCTGCAAAGCAGGACGAAGTGTGTCGCCAGTTGTAGAGAGGGCGCCAGAAATCTGTCCGTCAGCACCTCCTGTCTTAATAATCATGCAACCAAGGTAAAGATTGTTCTTGGTAACCAGTTCGCGAGCTTGCTCTAAGGTCATGCCCTTCTTCTGACGTAATTCAGCCAATTTCTCGGCATATTCTTCGCTCTGTGGGTTATTCTCTGGGTCAACAATGGTAGCCTTGTCAATGTTCTTAAGCCCCCATTCTTCGGCAAGCTTATGGATGTTGGCTGGGTTTCCAATGAGGATCAGATTGGCGATGTCATCAGCTAACACTCTGTCAGCTGCCCTAAGGGTACGCTCCTCTTCTGCCTCGGGGAGCACGATACGTTGCTTATCGGCTTTAGCACGTGCAACGATTTGCTCTAATAAGTCCATATATGTCTTTTAAAATGTAATTATTATAAATTCTGTTTTTGCTATGCAAAGATAGCAAAAGAAAGTTGTAATTCCAAACATAATTATCGTTTTCTCCTATAAAACAGGTTTATACGGGTTGGCAATCATTTTCCATCTACTTTCGTTGTGAGTATCTTCTATATATAATAGGTACAAAGACGTCTTTTTCTTCGTATTTTTTAGCGATGTATTGACGTTCCGCACATATGGTGCTGATACTCCGCACATGTGGTGTTCATGGTAAACACCAATTGTGCTGAGGGTTAAATGGCTTGTAATATATTATTAGTTTGAGGGCAATTTGTTGTTAGGAAAGACTTGTACTACCCAAATATGCAAATGAAGTGCTATTGAATAGCAACAAAAACAACCTACTCTTTGGGAGTCTTGAGTTTTCTGTATATCTTTGTATTATAAACAAATCAGATAATGTTATGATAAAGTTTCATGATGTAAAGACAACCGACCGTGAATTAATACAAAGTTATACGCTATGTGGTGATCGCATGAATTGCGATTTAAGCTTTGCGAATATTATTTCATGGCGTTTCTTATATAATACGCAAATAGCTGAGGTTGACGGCTTTTTAGTGTTCCGTTTTTATACGGGACATCATCTTGCCTATATGGCTCCAGTGTGGAAATGTAAGTGGGATGAGGCTATGCGTGAGCGTTTTGCAGCTGTTATTAGACAGATGCGAGACGATGCAATAACCTTGGGTCATCCCTTCTTATTGTTGGGTGTTTGTTCTTATATGGTTAGTGTTTTGGAGGAAACTTTCCCAGATACTTTCTTTATAAAGCCCGATCGCGACCATTTTGATTACATCTACACCCGTGAAAAGTTGGCAACATTGTCTGGTAAGAAACTTCAAGGCAAACGAAATCATTGTAATAAGTTCCGTAAGAGCTATCCTAACTATGAGTATCGTCCGCTTACAAAGGAGATGATACCCGAGTGTATCGCTGTAGAAGAGAACTGGAGGGCTGTCACAAAGGAGGATAACGAAGATACGGAAGAACTCTCTGAAGAACTTCGTTCTATGACACGTGTCTTCGATTTGTGGGATGAGATTGGTGCCATTGGTGGTACGATATGGGTTGATGGGAAGTTGATAGCTTTTACTTTCGGCTGTCCTATCACGGATAAGGTGTTCGATGTTTGTGTGGAAAAGGCTGATACGGCATACGAAGGAGCGTTTTCTATTATCAACCAGGAGTTTGCACAGCATCTTCCAGAGCAGTATGAATATATGAATCGTGAGGAAGACCTTGGTTTAGAAGGACTCCGTTATGCGAAGCTTTCCTATAAACCAGACATTCTTTTAGAAAAGAGTGTTGTCATGGAGAAATATCCTTTGGCGCAGGAGGAGACACAAGAACAGATTAAAGAGGAGACCATCGCTTTGTGGCGTGACACCTTCCATGACGCAGAACCCTTTATTCAACTCTATTTCTCACGTGTCTTTAAACCTGAATATAATTTTATCTGTCAGGTCGAACAACATACAGTAGCTGCCCTTCAGGCTCTCCCTTATACAATGAAATATTATAATGAAGAGGTGCATACGGCTTATATTAGTGGTGTGAGTGTACGAGAAGAATACCGTAAGCAGAATATGGGTAACAACCTCATGTCGCAGGCTCACTTCCGTCTTTACCATAAGGATGTTGTCTTTGCATCGTTGATACCTGCTGAGGAATGGCTTTACGATTGGTATAGTCGTTGTGGTTATACACGTAACATTACTTGTACACCGCCTCCTGCTGATGTTGAAAATATAGACTTCTCAACCTTCGATAACTGGCAACGTGCAAAGGATTGTGTACTTTTACATGACGAAGAAGGTTTTGATATTATCAAGGAAGATTATCGTATATCACAGTCTATTGACCCAGATGCTTGCATAGAAACGAAGGATATCCCTGGAATGATTCGTATTATCAATGCTGAAAAGGCTTTGCAGCTCTTTGCAAATCACCATCCAGAGCATACGGAAAACATTCGTGTGTACAATGATTCGGATATCCCAATGAATAACAGCTACTTCGAAATCAAGCATGGACACGTAGTCAAAACCAATCATCCTTTGCCTGATACCCATTCATTAACAATCACTGAATTAGCTGATTACATCTTTAAGGATGATAACCTTGAGATGAATTTGATGTTGAATTAAGGTGATATTCAACCAAAAAGAGTTCGCAAACTATTCTAAGTTGTTCGCGAACTCTTTTTCATTTATCCTTAATCAACACCCAACCCTTTATCCTCCTTCACCACCATCTTAGTAGTGTTTTTATCTCCCCTCTCCTCTTGGAGAGGGGTTGGGGGTGAGGCTGCTCCCCTCTCCTCTTGGAGAGGGGCTGGGGGTGAGGCCTTTTATCCCGCCTCTGGTCCTCCTCCTTCTTTCTTTTTCTCTTCCTTCTTCTTCTTTTCTGTCTCCTCTTCCTCTTTCTTCCTCAACGATTCATAGGAGTTTGCAGCCAATTCGCGTTTCAACTCTGTTCCCGGCGTAAAGACCACACGCGGCTTAATCGTCTCGGTCTTAAAAGCCTTTTCCGTTTCCGCTCCTTTGCTCGACAGCGTAACGCGCATTGAACCGAACTCGCCCAACTGAATACTAAAACCATCACGGAGATAATGAGGCAAACAATCAATGAAGTTATACAACACGTTCGATATATCACCACGTGTCAACGATGAGCGACCCGAAATGTCACACGCAATATCATCCAACGTTTTACGCCCCACGTTTACAGGATTAGCATAAAACTTCACTTCCTCCCGCTTTTGCGGATTTTTCTTTGGTACTAAACGAATTTTCATAATTTTTCGTGTTTAAAGTTATAAAATTAGCTTACCGTTTATCATAGTATAGGGCAGCATGCCTCTACAGCTTCTCTCGCTGCATCTTCATGCTGCCCCATTCTATTTTCTTAATTTATTTTCCTCCTCTCACCGTTTCATTTTTCACTTTTTCTGTATCCCCCTCCTGCTAGATGCTTATTGCCGTACTGCCGAATACGTATCTACGTGCTGCCAGATGCGGTGAGCGTTGCCGTTAGATACGTATCTAGCGACTGCGCAATGCGTATCTACGAGGTGCTAGATACGCATCCGTCAGCACGTAGATACGGTGAGCGCGGCGACGGAATACGCATCTGGCTGAAACCGCGCCCTCTCTGCAGATAAGGTTGATGTGAGACTTCTAAAAGGCAATCGCAAAGCTCACTCAAATGTACCGACCCTATACCCGAGGTAACGATTGGTGAAGACCAAACTGACCTTACCTGTGTTGAAGCCCAAGTAGTAAGAGGTATCGCCTCCCCACGGCCCAGCACTAGACGACCAATAGTAGCCGGAGCCAGTACTACGGAACTGCCCCGATTTGTAATAGCCCAAAGCAGGCAAATAGAAGTAATTACTGACATCAGTAGCAGAGGGGACACCAGATGTGGTAATACTACTACTGTTATTGCTGTAGTCCTTCCATGTTGTACGTAGATCGGTTGAATTGTCTGCAGATTTCTCCGTGTTGTAATGGCCATCTGCTGTCAGTACAGACTTCTTCTTAAACCACATACCGCCTTTATATAAGTGACCCATAGTTGTCCATAGCTCATCAGCATCCCAACGTGGATCGCCGTACATTACATACCAAGACATCTCGTTGGCGTTAGGAATACCAGCACAACTCTGGGTAGCGTTTAAAGGTGAACCGCTGCCCTCGTTATAATAACGTGGATCTGTGTTGCTTTGGGGGTAGTTAGAATTACTAGTCCAGGTAAATACTGGCTGATCTTTATTGGCTGACCACCATTCGTGACCTGCCCAGTATTGCTGCTGGGCATCCCACATGTAATAATGGTCGCCATCGTAATCACGTACATTGAGGTTAGCAGTGATGTTGTAATACTTGTTTTGGTCGTAGGTAGCTGATGCTAATGTCTTGGTTATAGTTCCCTCTGTACCTGTTGCAACATCCTTTATCCAATAACGTATCTTGAGTGTATGGGTGCCTGGTTTTATAACAACGTAAGAACCGTTGGTAGCAGCGTTTGTGGAGTTGTTGGTTAAAGGGAAACCGTTAGCGTAAGTTCCGCTACCACCTGTTGAAACAATAATTTGCTTGCCTGTACCTGTGCCAGTGAGTTTGCCTGTTGTTGGGTTGAGAGTGTAAGTATCAGTAATATCATTGTCTGAATTTACCTCTACCTTGGTTAAGTAACATTTGTTCAGAATAGTGTTGCTGGTACGTGGCAAGAAAAGGAGGTAAGCTGCCTTATGGTCTAAGGTGAAAGCAAACTGCTGTTTACCTGGTACTTTAGTTGCCGTTGCCATACCACAATCGCCAGCTGCACCGAAGTGAGAGGTCGTGTTTGGCTCTGATTGACTTTGAGAAGCAGCGATAACAGCCTGGTCGTTGCTACCGCCTTGCCCAGGATAGTAAACCTCGTATGACGTGTGGGCTGTGTAAGTGCCAGGCACTTTGAACTTAAAGTTATCTGTCTTACCTGTTGGTGAGTTGCTACTTGCGTGCCATGCACCGTTATCGTCCTTTACATAAATCTTGTCGCCTTGCTCCCAGAAGAACTTACCGTCACTCTCCATTGAGGTGCGGGTTGTGGGGTCACCTGCTGTGAAGGTCGTCAGGTTCTTGTCGTTATCTGTGTTGTTTGGGTTCTGCGCTACGTCTTCATTGGCACAGGCTGCAAACGCTAATGTGAGCCCACAGAAAGCTGCGAATGAAAGCAGGCGGGTCTTAAATAATTTCTTCTTCATTGTCTGTTTCTTCTTTTTGTGTGATTTTGTTTTCTTTACTTGGTTAATAACTCTCTGTTAGTCTTCCCATGAAGAATGCTCTGTCTCTTCTTCGCTTTCAGTCATCCAGCTTGGAGCTTGCTTGGCATCACCGGAAGTTCCACCTGGCTGGGCTGGGTTGTGCTGACTTGGGAAAGACGTGTCCATTAAATAAGTGGTTTCGCTTACTTGGATTATCATGCAACGTGGTGCAGAATAATCCTTCTTGTCTTGTTTCTTTCTCATTGCTTTTTTGATTTGATTTAAAATAGTTGTTATCTACTCTCTATTGTGTGGCTTCATTGCTCACCTTTTATTATATACATCCTGACAAACTCATTATCTATTCCTCTTAACCGCTTGCCTTCCCCCTCTCTACAGGCAGACAGCATGTTACTGCTGCCTGCCCGAGAAATCAACGAGAGAAAACAAACTATTATCAGAGAATTATAATTATCTTTTGTGATAAAATCAGTGCTTAAAACGTTCTTATTTTGCTTTCTTAATAGCTCGCAAAAGGACACAAAAAAGCGAACAAAGGAAACTCCGTGAAGTCCTTTGTTTACAAGGGTTACGACACGCTTCGCGCGCGCGTAGGCTGGAAGAAAAAAAGAATGATTAAACGCTAGTAGCGCCTGTGTGTGTGTGTGTTAGCAAAATATCTGAAACTACCAAATATAAAGCACTAAAAAAGGCAAAGAAATCAAAGTTTCTTTGCTGTGCTGGATTGGCAGGATATGTCGTTGCTAATTGTTTCACGGTCGCAAAGGTAAAACATCTTTTTAGAATGGGCAAGGAAATTCCAAAGAAATATAGAAACCTGATAAGATTAATGAGAAAAACGGCTATGCTGTAACAATTTCCTTTGTCAGAATGCTTTCTAACTGTTCGGCAGAAAGACGGAGTTGGAACTCACCACGTAGGGCAACACTGATACGGCCTGTTTCCTCTGACACGATGACAGCCAAGGCATCAGAGTCTTGAGAGATACCCATTGCAGCACGGTGTCGCAAACCAAGTTCCTTTGGAATATCTTGCTTGTGGCTCACAGGAAGAATACAACCTGCAGCCTTGATACGACGTTTAGAGATAACCATCGCACCGTCATGGAGTGGAGAATTCTTAAAGAAGATGTTTTCAATGAGACGTTGATCAATGCGGGCATCAATCAAGTCGCCTGTCTCCACAATGTCTTCTAACTTCACACCACGCTCAATAACAATCAGTGCACCGACCTTTCCACGGCTCATACTCATACAAGCCATAACGATAGGCATAATTGTTTCCTTGTCAACTTCTTCTTTGCTTCCTTTCTTGGTGAACAACTTCATAATGTTGTTTATCTTTCTGTGCGCACCAAGGCTATAAAGGAAGTGGCGTATATCTTCTTGGAAGAGGACAATCAGACCGATGACTCCCACCGAAACAAGTTTGTCCATGATACTACCTAAGAGGCGCATCTCCAACACTTGACTCACTATGAGCCATACGATAACGAATACCATAATACCGATAAAGATGTTCAGCGAGCGTGACTCCTTCATCAATCGGTAAATATAGTAGAGCATCAGTGCTACCAGCACGATGTCGATTACATCTTTTATTCCAAATGGGAAAAACATAATAGTAGAGCAACTCCCAGTTTCGCAATCGCAACTTCTGACAATAGGTTAAGTCGGTATGCTAATATTGGGTGAAGTGTGGGTTATCTATTGGTTGATAATTAATATGTTAAATAACGCTTATTGCTCAGCATTCTGGCGCATTGCTTCAACGATTTTCACCGCTTCAACAGCTGGACGAACGTCGTGAACACGGAGGATGTTGGCTCCTTTCATGAGAGCGATAGTGTTCAGGACGGTTGTACCATTAAGACTTTCATCTGCTGTGATGCCCAAAAGTTGATGAATCATACGCTTGCGGCTGATGCCAACGAGTAGGGGAAGTTCCATTACTTGCAATCGCTCCATCACACTCAGCAAGGTGTAGTTTCCTTCTACAGCACCCTTTCCAAAGCCAAAGCCTGGGTCGAGGATAATATCTTTTTGTCCTAAGGCACGCAACTCTTGTACTTCACGTGAGAAATTGATGAGCATATCGTGTAGATTGGCTGCCGTAGACATTAATATATAAGGTGTACCTAATTCGGCGACAGTAGGGAACATCTCTGGGTCTTTACCTTCTTCAACATCGTTAATGATGTCGGCTCCGAACTCTTCAACCGTGCATCTGGCAATTGAAGCGTGGAAGGTATCAATAGAGATGATGGCTTCTGGCTCTGCTTCTCGGATAATTGGGAGGGCAAAAGCTAATCGATTCATCTCCTCTTCGGCACTGACAGGGTCACTGTTGGGACGAGTAGAGCAAGCTCCAACGTCAATAATCTTTGCCCCTTCAGCCACAATCTCATGCGCACGTTGGCGAATAGCCTCCTCTGTCTGTACCCGACTGCCGGCAAAGAAAGAGTCTGGTGTCACGTTCATGATACCCATAACAAGTGGATGGCTCAAGTCGAGGAGCTGTCCCCTTACGTTGATAGTATAGTTAACGAGCTTCACGTCTGCCCCAAGGTTCATATTTTCCATATCCGCAAAGGTAATGCAAAAGTAGCATATACGTGAATTTTGAATTAAGAAATTTGATATAGTGTGGGAGACAGGGTAATCTTAAGACAGGGTAACAGGGAAGTAGGGGATGTGTTGAGACATAGTAACAGAGTAGTAGGGAGTGTCTTAAGACAAGGTAACAGAGGAACAAAAGCTTTACATGAATTCTTGTAAGATCTCAAAATAATGACCGAATTACTTGACTTGTGTTTATATTTCTGTTATATTTGCATCGATATATAACAATTTATTCCTACACTTTATGAAAAAAATGAGTAATGGATTTCACATGTTATATCATAAGAAGACTGTCAAACTTTTGATTTTTCTTCTGTTGATGTTCTTAGCATTTTTGCTTGTTGAAATACTGAAAGGGGAGGATGAGATTTATACTGCTGCTTTTCTGAAAACCATAGGTTGTTTGATATTTATCTATGGATGCAAGATGTTGTATAGCTTTCGGAAATACGTTAATAGGCGTAATGACGAAAAATGAAACTAACCCTCTCTTTATGCAGCTGACGGTTTTGCTAAATTTAATTTTGCTGTCACTTCTATCATATGAAACCATTGCTTAACTCATTAGTTTACAGTAGGGTTAAGTGAAGTGTTAAAAGTGACAGCAAACTAAAACAAAACTATTCTTGTAAGATACTTAATAGCTTCTCTATCTTTAGAAAGTCTTTAGCACTCTATATATAGGAAGAATAAAAAATAGGATATGCCAGTCACCTGACACATCCTATATTATATAATGTTTAATGATAGTCTGTCTGTTGATAGGCAGGACTTAGGCGTTTACACGCCCCAAGTAACTACCATCGCGAGTGTCAATCTGGATAACCTCACCCTCATTGATGAAGAGAGGAACGCGAACAACAGCGCCAGTCTCAAGTGTAGCAGGCTTTGTTGCGTTTGTTGCAGTGTTACCCTTTACACCTGGCTCGCTGTGTGTAATTGTCAATGTAGTCTTAACAGGCATCTCAGCGAGGAGGATTGTGCCGTCAGAAGTATCTGTAACAACTTCTACAACGTCACCTTCCTTCATGTAGTCAGAACCAGTAATCTGGTGCTTAGAAATAGGAATCTGCTCGAAAGTCTCCTGATTCATGAAGATGTAACCAGTTGAATCCTCATAAAGGTACTGATAAGGACGACGCTCAACACGTACATCCTCAAGCTTGAAACCAACCTGGAAAGTACGCTCAAGCACACGGCCGTCAGCAACATTCTTCAACTTTGTGATCATAACGGTGTTACCCTTGCCTGGCTTACGGTGCTGGAAGTCGATGCAAGTCCAAATTTTACCATCAAGACGAATACATGTTCCAATCTTGATTTCCTGTGAATTAATCATAATCTGTTAATATCTAATTTATTATTTTTATACGTTGATATCTCACTAATGCGGTGCAAAGTTACAGAAAATATGGAAAAAAACATAAATAAAGGGCGTAAAAATCATTGTTTTCTTGGTTAATTCAAAAAGATTAAGTAATTTTGCAACCCAAAATGGCAGGTTTTATCCTGTTGCTCTTATAATTTGCATAATAACAATAAAATAGGATAAGAAAATGAAAAGAACATTTCAGCCGCACAACCGTCGTCGTGTAAACAAGCACGGTTTCCGCGAGAGAATGGCAACAAAAAACGGCCGTCGTGTATTGGCTGCTCGTCGTGCCAAGGGTCGTAAGAAGTTAACTGTTTCTGACGAACATCACGGAAAGTAAAAAGTACGCTGTTTCCCTTAGAGGGAATTAGTGCGAAAACGGAAAGAAGTAGAGACTATTCTTTGCTTCTTTCCGTTTTTTTATCTACCTTTGCGAAGTATAATGTTTAGTTGACAAGTTGACAGGTTAACGAGTTGACAAGTTTTATTAGTAGTTGACTGGTTGACAAGTTAACAGGTTGACAAGTTAGAAGAAAAGTAAACAAGTTGAATGACAGCAAGAGAATTCTTCCATAAATTTAACAGCACATATATCTGGGGTAATATCCTGGCTATCGTTATTCTTGTGTCGATGTTGTGTATAGGAGTTAGGTTTGGACTTGACTACTACACACTCCATGGTGAGTCTATCGTTGTGCCAAATGTGATTCATAAGCAGTATGATGAGGCTGTAGATATTATGGGTAAGGTCGGACTGACGATTGAGGTGACGGATACAGGATATGTGAAGGAGCTTCCTCCAGACTGTATTCTTGAGCAGTCACCAGTTGGTGGTAAGCGTATTAAATCTACTCACGTGGTTTATGTAACCATCAATGCGGCAAGTGCTCCATCACTTGTAATCCCTGATATTATTGACAATAACTCACTTCGAGAGGCACAAGCACAGTTGCTCTCTATGGGATTCAAGGTGGGTGAACCTGAATATATACCAGGAGAGAAAGACTGGATTTATGGTATCTTAGTCAAGGGTAAGCATGTTCAAGCAGGCGACCGTGTTCCGTCAGATGCTGTGATTGTGTTGCAGGTGGGTGATGGTACGCGTCAGATTTCTGATACATCAGGTTTGAAAGAACCTGAATATGAAGAGATAGAAGTTGTAGAGAAGGTTCCTAAATACGATGAGGTTGAGGAATATGTGGAAGTACCAGTTGACGAGAATGGCAACGAGATAAAAGATGGACGTGGAAAGACGAACGCTGGTAGTTCGGGTTCTTCTTCACAGTTGGGCTTGCCTGCTGATCCATCTTCGGTTAGACCAAAAGAATAAAGTGCAATGATGACAGAAGAAGAAACGATATTTGACGATGAACTTAACGACGACTTCCTTCCCACAGCGTCTAACGAGGGGGGAGAGGGAGAGTTGTATGAGCACTTCCGTGTCATTGTTGATAAAGGTCAGGAGCCAGTTCGTATTGATAAGTTCCTCTTTGAACGAATGCAACACTCCAGTCGTAATCGTATCCAGAAGGCTGCTGACGCTGGCTATATCCATGTGAATAATGCGCCAGTGAAGAGTAATTATAAGGTACGTCCAGAGGATGTTATTACCTTGATGCTCGACCGTCCGAAGCATGACGATACGATAGAAGCTGAGGATATACCATTAGATGTTGTCTATGAAGACGACATTCTGATGGTTGTCAATAAGCCTGCGGGTCTTGTTGTACATCCAGGAGCAGGTAATTTTCATGGTACATTGATTAATGCTATTGCTTGGCACTTGAAAGATATGCCTTCCTTTGACCCTAATGACCCAGAGGTTGGATTGGTACATAGAATAGATAAGGACACAAGTGGGCTCTTGGTGATTGCGAAGACACCTGATGCAAAAACTGCATTGGGTAAGCAATTCTTCAATAAGACAACCCATCGCAGCTATAATGCTATCGTTTGGGGAAACATGACAGAAGATGAAGGGCGCATCGATGGGAACATTGCACGTGATCCGAAAGACAGATTGCGCATGACGGTCTTCCCTCCTGACTCTGAGATAGGCAAAGCAGCTGTTACACATTATCGTGTCATTGAACGCTTCGGCTATACAACACTCATTGAATGTGTTCTTGAAACTGGTCGTACGCATCAAATACGTGCACACATGAAACATATTGGTCACCCATTGTTTGGGGATGAGCGTTATGGTGGAACGGAGATCTTGCGTGGTCAGCGATCAGGTTCTTACAGGGCTTTTATTCGTAATTGTCTTGCACTTTGCAATCGTCAAGCACTACATGCACGAACATTAGGCTTTGTGCATCCTGTTATGGGTGAGCAAATGGACTTCACCAGCGAACTGCCAGCTGACTTAACTGCACTCATTGAAAAATGGAGAGGTTTTGTTAGTGGACAAGCGGATGAGGTCGTTAGCTGACGAGTGGACTGGTAAACGAGTTGACACGATGTTTGTTAACAAGTTGTGAGAATGTCAGAAAGAAATATATTCAGATAAAAATAAGAAATAATAATAGCCCAATCATCCCCAAGTAGTTTGTTCTTAAAGAGGAAAGAGTGGGTGTAAAAAATAAAAAGACACAATGAAAGATTCAAAGCGTACAATCGCTATCGTCTGTGGTGGCGATTCTTCAGAACATGATGTATCTATGCGTTCAGGACAGGGATTATACTCTTTCTTTGACAAGGAGCGTTACAATATATATATAGTTGATGTAAAGGGAGTCGATTGGAATGTAGAATTGCCTGATGGTAGTTTGTCACCAATTGATAAGAACGACTTCTCGTTTGTCATGAACGGTGAGCGTGTAGAATTCGATTATGCTTATATTACAATCCATGGTCAGCCAGGTGAGAATGGTGTGATGCAAGGTTACTTTGATCTTATCCAACTACCATACTCAACAGGAGGTGTGTTGGTTGAGGCATTGACCTTTGATAAGTATGTTCTTAACAACTATCTGCGTGGCTTTGGTATAAAGGTTGCAGATAGTATTTTGCTCCGTCGTGGTGAAGAGTATGATGAGGCTGAGATTGAAAAGCGACTTGGCATGCCTTGCTTTGTAAAGCCAGCGGCTGATGGTAGTAGCTTTGGTGTATCAAAGGTGAAGAATATTGATCAGCTCGCGCCAGCTCTTCGTGTAGCTTTTATGCAGAGCGATGAGGTTATGATTGAGGCTTTCATGGACGGTATGGAAATCTCTCAGGGTGTTTATAAGACAAAGGATAAGTCGGTTGTCTTCCCAGCTACTGAGGTTGTGACAAGCAATGAGTTCTTTGACTATAACGCTAAGTACAATGGTCAGGTAGAGGAGATTACACCTGCTCGTATGTCAGATGAGACCGCTAAGCGTGTTGCTGCTGAGACAAGTCGCATCTATGATATTCTGCATGCTAATGGTATCATTCGTATTGACTATATTATTTCAAAGGATAAGGATGGTAAGGATGTTATCAATATGCTTGAAATCAATACCACACCAGGTATGACAGTCACCAGCTTTATTCCACAGCAGGTACGTGCAGCAGGCTTAGATATTAAGAACGTTCTGAGCGATATTGTTGAGAATCAATTTAAGTAAACAGATAGAATAAGTCTTTCTGAAAAGTAAAAGAGGGTATCAGAATTGCCATCGTCTTTATGACAGGCTTCTGATACCCTCTCTTTTTATGTTTGTTTGCTGGTTATTTGCGAACTATTGTTATTATCTTCTGCGAGTAGTTGCTGGACGCTTACCAACTGGACGCTTGCCAACAGGCTTCTTACCAACATTCTTCTTTGCCGCTGGGCGACTACCAACTGTTCTCTTATTAGAAGACTGAGCGTTAGAGGTCTGCTTGGTTGTAACAGGCTCTTCGTGTACAATTCTTTCAGGCATCTTATTCTCTGGACGAGCAAAACCATCTTTCTCAGCACGCTTACTCATAGTCTTGATACGCTTGTCGAGGTCAGGGTGTGATGAGAACATACGCTGCCACTTGCTATCTTTTTGGACACCAGCATCCTCTTCTAACTTCTTGAGACGCTCGAATGCAAGTGCCATAGCCCAAGGGTTCTTACCATTCTTCTTGAGGAACTCATAACCATAGCCATCAGCTTTGCTCTCCTGCTTCTGTGAGTAGGTGGCGTTGAGGAGTGACTCTCCAAGGCTACCGAGCTGTGACTCGCTCAGTGCAGCAGCAGCTCCATTGGTTGATGCGATTCCATCTTTCAAAGCAGAGGTTAACAATGCGGTGCGGAAACCTTTCTTAGAGTCCTTATGTGCAACGTGACCAATCTCATGACCGATAACACCTAATAACTCTTCGTCTGTCATTACGTCCATCAAAGAGGAGAACACACGTACGCTACCATCTGGGCAAGCGAAAGCGTTTACGTCAGTAACATAATATACTTTAAAGTTCAAAGGAATGCCTTCAACCTCATTCAGTCCCTGTGTGAGTCTGTTTAGACGTTTTGTGTATGGGCTTTTGGCATCACAAACATGGTTGTGCTCATCCATCCACGCAACATACTCTTTTACGTATTTTGCCATGTCGGCATCTGTTAATGTGGCTGCTTTAAGAACTTTTGTGGCACCTCCTACAGCTTTACCAATATTGAACTGAGCCTTCATTGGCAAGGTTCCTAAGAGGAGGAAGGCACTCATACATACGCCGTAGATACTTTTTCTCATAAGAAATTGTTTTATTAATGATAACTTTCACTTGCAAATTTATATATAATTTCTTAAATTTTCAAGACTAATTTCTCTTTTCTATTATTAGTAATTAGTATTTTAATGTCCCCTCTTACTATTAATTATAACGGCAATAAGTAATCTGATATACTATCTTTTGTTGTTGTGTTGAGGCTTAACACAGATTGTGTTGGCGCTTAGCACCAATGGTGCGAAGCACTCAATACTATGCTATAGGTACTTAGAAAGGCTATTATTTGGGTTAAAAACGTTGTTAACTCCTATAAGGTAATACTATTCTCATAAATCTTACTCGGTAGAAATCTTCATCAATGAAAGTAGAAATCTTTATCAATAAAAATAGAAATGTTCATCAATAAAAAAGGACAACCCGATTGGATTGTCCTTGTATGTTTGAATCTTCCTTTATTAGTTTCGGTTGTTTCCGAGGAAACGGAGGAGATAAAGGAAGAGGTTGATAAAGTCAAGATAAAGACTCAATGAACCAAGAAGTGCAACCTTCTGTGCTCCCTCGCCGGCATCTGGTGCCATTCGCAAGTTTTGTTTAATCTTCTGTGCATCCCAAGCGGTAAGACCTGTGAAGACAAGAACACCGATGCCACTGACGATTAAGTCGAACATACTACTCTTTAAGAAGATGTTTACCAATCCTGCGATGATAAGACCAATCAGTGCCATAAAGAGTATACCGCCCATCTTGGTTAAATCCTTCTTTGTTGTAGAACCTATCAAAGCCATAGCTCCGAAAGTTCCTGCTGTAATAAAGAAGGTCTTGGCGATGGCTGCTGAAGAAAAGGCAGCGAAAATCCAACCTAATGTCAGTCCGTTGATAGCAGCAAAGGCAATGAACCATATCGTCGCAGCAACGAGTGACAGTCTATCAATGCGTGAAGAAAGGTACCATACAATACCTACTTCAACCAAACCTGCCACAAGTAACGGACCGCGTCCCATATAGAGGAGTTGGATGAGGGCAGGAGAATTGCCAGCACCATAGGCAATAACGCCAGTGATAGCAAGTGCCATAGCCATCCATACATATACCTTACGCATGAGTGATGGAAATACACGTGACATTTCTAAGTCGCGCTCTTGGCTACTTGTCACGTTTGTGAAATTGTCAAAATTCATATTCATAATCTTTCTTTGTTTATTATCTGTTCTCTATTGCCACCTTATTTTTGGCTCTGTGGCATAACTGTTTTATATTTGTTTGTTATGCAAATGCTATGCCATTTAATTGCAAATATAAAGGAAAGATTGGACACTGACAAATATAAAGTTGGTTTTTGATTAATTTTATAATATTTGATTGGAGATAAACCTTTGTCTGATTTTTATATGTTTTATGCATTATAATTGGTATATTAATACTGTATCTTGTATTTTCTTGTATTTTTATTTGCATAAATAAAATTGTTTGCATACTTTTGCAAGTGAATCAGAATATATATATACGGATATGAAAGTAAAAAACAGTAGGCTTGAAGCATTAAAGATGTTAATCTCAAGTATGGAACTTAGTTCCCAGGAAGAAGTATTAAAGGAGTTAGAGAAAGAAGGATTCAAACTGACTCAGGCAACATTGAGTCGTGATCTCAAGCAGTTGAAAGTGGCAAAGGCTGCTTCTATGAACGGAAAGTATGTATATGTTCTGCCAAATGAGACAATGTATCGTCGTGTGACGACTCCTCGTAAAGCAACGGAGATGATGCAGCGAAGTGGGTATATCTCGGTAAATATCTCGGGGCAGTTGGCTATTGTTAAGACACGTCCAGGTTATGCCAGTGCGCTTGCATACGATATTGATAACTCTGATTCACCTTATATATTAGGTTCAATTGCGGGCGATGATACTATCTTCATTGCGCTTCGTGAGGGTGCTTCACGTGGTCAAGTGTTAGAGGCATTGTCGTATGTAATTCCTGAGATTGGATAGGAATCGTGCGTACTTACATCAAGTATCGACTTTTGATATTAATATATAAGGTGTAAGTCTTTTAAAAACTCGTTTTATAAATTCTATAGAAGTGGATTTATGGAACGAGTTTTTTGTATGTTTTATTCCCAATGTTTCCTTTTCTTTGTAGGATAAGTTGTTTGTAATTATTGCCATCTAAGTTTGATATGTATATGCACAACTCACCTATAGGTGTGTATAAATTTGTTTATTTAACATGCAAATTAATGAAAAGTTATCACTTTTTGATGTGTACTTAATTTTATTTCTTACTTTTGTGAAGAATAAAGTTGTATATAGGATTATGGAAGAAGCGATAAAGTTAATAGGCGAAAGATTAAAAGGCTTACGTGAGTCTTTGGATATCTCAGTAGAAGAAATGGCAGAAACCTGTGGTGTCACGGATGAGAAATATCTAAAAATGGAAGCAGGAGAGAGCGACTTGTCGGTTAGTAGACTGTATAAGTTGTCTCAAAAGTATGGCATTGCGTTAGATGCTTTGATGTTTGGTGAGGAACCACACATGTGTTCTTATTTCCTTACACGTAGGGGGAAAGGTATGAGCGTAGAGCGTAAGTATGCCTATAAATATCAGAGTTTAGCAAGCGGATTCAGTGGGCGTAGGGCGGATCCTTTCCTTGTGACGGTAGAGCCGAAGCCTGAAGATGCCCCTGTAAATATGGATATACATCCTGGACAAGAGTTTAATATGGTTTGGGAAGGGCGTATGGATCTGCGAATAGGGGATAAGAAATTTGTCTTAGAACCAGGCGATTGTATTTATTTTGATGCTAATCAGCCTCATTGTATGCGTGCTTTGGACAATGTGCCAATGCGCTTCTTGGCGATTATATTTTAGTTATTTGTTGTCCCTGAAGATATAGTAACGATTTAATATCGTGCAACTTAGGGTCGGGTATAGTCTTTTAATATGTTTATTTATGCGCTATAGAGAGATCTATAAACCATAATGTTAAATCAGAATAACAAAATGATAGAAAGATATTTAACACAAACACATTTTACTTCAGAGGAAGATTTTCGTGACAACCTACATTTCGTAGTTCCTGAAACGTTTAACTTTGCTTACGATGTTATGGATGAGTGGGCGAAGGTTGCACCAGATAAGTTAGCTTTGCTGTGGACCAGTGAACGTGGAGAGGAGTTGAGGGCAACGTATGCCGAGTTTAAAGAGCAAACCGACCAGGCAGCAGCTTACTTCCTTAGTCTTGGTATTCGACGTGGAGACAAGGTTATGCTGATATTGAAACGTCATTATCAATGGTGGATTTCGATGATGGCGCTGTGCAAGATAGGTGCTGTGGCAATTCCTGCAACCCATATGTTGACGGCAAGTGATATCGTTTATCGAAATCAGCGTGCGTCTGTAAAAGCTATTATATGTGTCAATGATGAATATGTAACTACGCAGGTTCGAGAGGCTATGTCCGAAAGTTCAACGGTAGAGGTTCTTGTTGCTGTTAACTCATTGGCACAGAAGGATTATCCTGTAGCAGAGGGATTTCATGATTGGTTTGCTGAATGGGAGAAAGCACCAGCCTTTGTGCGTCCAGAGGAAGTGAATGTAAATGAAGATACGATGTTGATGTATTTCACAAGTGGTACCAGTGGTGAACCGAAGATGGTGGCGCACGACCATCTCTACGCGTTGGGTCATTTGGTAACAGGTGTTTTCTGGCATAACCTTGATGAGGATAGTATTCATCTAACTGTGGCTGATACGGGATGGGGAAAGGCTGTGTGGGGTAAACTTTATGGACAGTGGTTTGCGGGTGCAACGGTCTTCGTGTATGATCATGAGAAATTTTCGGCAGAGAAGATTATGCGTATGATGGAGAAATATCGTATCACTTCGTTCTGCGCACCTCCAACCATCTATCGTTTTATGTTGCAAGAGGACTTCTCGCAGTATGACCTTTCTGCGCTGAAGTATTGTACTACGGCAGGAGAAGCTCTTGAACCAGTTGTCTTCCAGAAGTTTTATGAACTTGTGGGAGTCAAGATGATGGAAGGTTTTGGACAAACGGAAACGACAATGACTTTGGGTACTTTTCCTTGGGTTAAACCTAAGCCAGGCAGTATGGGTAAACCGAATCCGCAGTATGATGTTAAGTTATTGAAGTCGGATGGCTCTCCGTGCGAAGATGGTGAAAAGGGTGAAATCTGCATAGATACCAGTGCAGGGAAGGCGATAGGACTCTTTAAGGGATATTATCGTGATCCTGAATTGACAGAGAAAGTTTGGCATGATAATCTTTATCATACTGGTGATTTGGCATGGCGTGATGAAGAAGGATATTATTGGTTTGTAGGTCGTGCTGATGATGTTATAAAAAGTTCGGGTTATCGTATTGGACCGTTTGAGGTTGAGAGTGCACTGATGACACATCCTGCTGTTGTCGAGTGTGCAGTAACGGGTGTGCCTGATGAGATACGTGGTATGGTCGTAAAAGCAACTGTTGTTCTTGCCAATGATTGGAAAGGTAAGGCTGATGATGCATTTGTGAAAGAATTGCAGAATCATGTGAAGCATGTGACGGCTCCTTACAAGTATCCACGTATTATAGAATTTGTTGATGCGTTACCGAAAACAATCTCTGGAAAGATTCGACGTGTGGAAATTCGTGAACGTGATAAGCAGTAGATAGTTTTGTTTTCTTTTTAAGCATGTCTTTATATTATATAATGTGTAGTGCATAATTTGGGGCTTCAAAATGTGGTGTAAAGAAGAAAAATGCAGTTTTTTGAAAGTTTTTCTTCAAAACATTTGGTGGTACAGAA